>DATLTS010000015.1 GCA_035533475.1 Mycobacteriales bacterium
TCGCTGCCCGGACTGCAACCTGTTCAGCCGCCGGCTGGGAGACGGCGGCCATTGCCCCAACTGCGACGAGCCAGTGCTCGTCCAGGAGCTATTCAGCCCCATCCATCAAGCACCGTCACACACAGAGAACTTGACAGGCCCCGCGCCCGGGGCCACTGGGCTACGGCTGGACCGAGGGCTACGCCGACTCCCTCGCCGTCGACCCGAACAGCGGGGTGGTAACGGTCACCGCGGGGGACGGTTCGACGCTGCCGTTCACACCCTCCGGCGGCGGCGGGTACACCGCCCCGCCGTGGGTGTCGGCGACGCTGACCCACAACGGTGACGGCAGTTACACGGTGCGCCTGCCCGACGGGTCGGCGATCGCCTACGACGCCGCCGGGCAAGCCACCGCGGACACCGACCCGAACGGCTACACCACCACCTTGTCCTACACCGGCGGGCTGCTCGCCGCGGTCACCGACCCGGCCGGGCGGAGCCTCACCTTCGGTTACAACCAGTCCGGCCAGCTGGTCAGTGTCACCGACCCGGCCGGCCGGGTGGTCGCCTACGACTACGACCCGGCCGGGGACCTGATCGCCGTCACCGACCCGGCCGGGCGGGTTACCCGCTACGGCTACGACAGCGCGCACCGGATCACCACGATGACCGATCCGGATGGGCACACCACCGCGAACAGCTACAACTCCGCCAGCCAGGTGATCGAGCAGGTCGACCCGATCGGTCGGGTGACCGGGTTCGCCTACGGCAGCGAGATCGACGCGCCGGAGATGACCACCGTCACCAACCCCAGCGGCTCGGTCAGTGTGGTCAAATTCGACAACGACTGGTTAACGTCGACGACCGTCGGCTACGGCAGCCCGCTCGCCGCGACGACGAGCCAAACCCATGACGCGAGTGACAATGTCACCTCGTTCACCGACCCGGCCGGGCACACCAGCAGCTACAGCTACGACGCGAGCGGGAACATGCTCACCGCCACCGACCCGGACGGGCGCACCACCAGCTACAGCTACGACCCGGCCGGGGACCTGACCGCCAGCACCGACCCGCTAGGTGTCACCACCAGCTACAGCTACGACCCCGAGCGTGACCTGACCTCGGTCGCCACCCCGAACTCGAGCACCGGGCATCCGGCGGTGACGAGCTTCGGCTACGGCGACGGTAATCCCGGCGAGTTGACGTCGGTCACCGACCCGGACGGGAACACCAGCAGGTTCGGCTACGACCCGAACGGGGACCTGACCAGCGTCACCGACCCGAACGGGCACACCACCAGCTACACCTACGGCTGCCCGTCGGGCTGCCTGGACAACATCGGCTGGCCCTACTCGACCACCTCCCCCACCGGTGGGGTGACCACCTCGAGTTTCGACGCCGACGGCAACAAGCTGTCCAGCACCGACCCCGACGGTCACCGGACCACCTCCAGCTACGACGCGGACGGCAACGTGGTGTCGGTCACCGACCCCGACGGCAACATCACCACCACCGACTACAACGCCGACGGGCAACCCGTCTCGACCGTGCAGGGGGCCGGCACCGCGCAGCAGGTCCAGCAGCAGACCGGCTACGACGCCGCCGGTGACCTGACCAGCCAAACCGACGGCCGCGGGGCCACCCGAACCTACAGCTACGACCTGCTCGGCCAGCTCACCTCGGTCACCGAGCCGGCGACCCCGGCCGACCCGGGCGGGACCACCACCAGCTACAGCTACAACCCGGACGGCAGCCCGGCCACCGTCAGCAACCCGGCCGGCCGGCTCACCTCCTACGGCTACGACCCGGCTGGACAGCTCACAGCCATCTACTACAGCGACGGCACCACCCCCGACGTCCGCTACGCCTACGACGGCGACGGCCGGCGCACCCAGATGAACGACGGCACCGGCACCAGCCGCTACACCTACAACAGCCTCGGCCAACTCGTGACAGCCACGAACGGACCCGGCGCCACCGTGCGCTACACCTTCGACCCGGCCGGGCAGCTGACCGCCCTCGGCTACCCGGACGGCCGGATCGTCACCCGCACCTTCGACCCGGCCGGGCAGCTGACCGGCGTCGACGACGGGCTCGGGAACCACACCGGATTCGGCTACGATCCGGACGGCAACCTCACCCAGATCAGCTACCCCAACAACGTCGTCGAAACCTCCAGCTACGACAAGGCGGACAACCTCACCGCACTCACCGACACCGAAACCGTCGGCGGGCAGACCACCACCCTGGCCGGCTACAGCTACGGCCGGGACAACGCCGGGCAGCTGACCTCGCAGATCAACACCGTCGGCGCCACCCAAACCCCGCAGACCGCCTACACCTACACCTCGCTCAACCAGCTCGCCAGCACCGCGAGCCAAGCGGGCGAACAGACGTTGACCAGCGGCGGCTACAGCTACGACAAGGCCGGCAACCTGACCGGCCTCCCGGACGGCACCACCCAGAACTACAACCCCGCCGACCAGCTGACCTCCCGCACCGGCCCGGCCGGGGTGACCACGAACTACACCTACACCGCCGCGGGTGATCGGGCCACCGCCGCCTCCGCAGCGGCGACCCTCAGCTACGGATACAACCAAGCCGACCAGCTCACCAGCGTCGGCACCCCCACCCTGAACGCCACGTATGGCTACGACGGGGACGGACTCCGCACCTCAGCCCAAACCACGATCGACGGCACCCCCTCGTCAACCCTCACGAACGGTTTCGCCTACGACCTCGCCGCCGGAATGCCGCTCATCCTCACCGACGGCGCCCTGGACTACATCTACGGACCCGGCGGACTGCCCATCGAGCAGATCCAGACCGTCGATGCCCACAGTGTCCCCACGTTTCTGAGCCACGACCAAAGCGGGTCCACCCGAATACTGACCGACCTCGGCGGCGTCGTCGTCGGCACCTACCAATACGACCCGTACGGCACCACCGTCGACCACACCGGAGTCGACACCCCGCTGCAATACGACGGGCAATACCACGATCCAACCGGCCTCTACTACCTCCGAGCCCGCTACTACGACCCGCAGACCGGCCAATTCCTCACGAGAGATCCCCTCGAAGCCATCACCGGGCAACCGTACGGCTACGCTGGGAACGACCCCCTCAACTCGGCCGACCCGACCGGACTTGGCTGTCCTTGGTGGGACCTGACGTGCTATGCGTACCAAGCGGTTTACGCTATCGGCGGCGGAATTGATTGGACAGCCAGTTTTGTGTCCAGGCATTTCGGAGATATTGCCGAATTAGGGGCCGGGGCTGGATGCATTATCGCGACGGGGGGTACGTGCTTCGCTTTGGTAATTTCGGCCACTGCCCTGCAGGTCAGTCAGGATCACTTTGTGGGGCATGCGGCTGGTGTACAGTTGGCCATCGACGGCATTGTAGGAGCATTGGGCGCCTCCTTTGCCGGGATTGCGGCAGAGGCAGTTTCGGGCCTCGAAGACGGCTCTGTCGTGGGCCTGAATAGGCTGATTGCGCAGGTGGAACGTAGCGGCTCAGCAAGGGCCCTGAAGGGCCTTAAAGGCCTCCTCCAAGCAACCGGCTTTGCCCCATCCATCGTCAATGCGGTTATTTCTGCTACCGCACACCATTCGTTCTGGTCGGTATGTAAGGGCTAGATGGATGAAGGCAACCATGGCGCAGGGAGGCGCGGCGAGAACCTTCCAGAGTGCCTATCCGCGAAAAGTTGGAATCACAGGTACCGCGATCGTCCTCCTAATGCTCGTGTCGGTGTTGTTGGGCCATTCGATGAACAACTTCGGCAAAGTGACAACGGGAGTGATGCTGTTCGCCATTGGCTTATTTCTCATGCTTGGAGTTGCCCAGAGTCGTGTGATTGCCAACATGGAAGGAATCGTCATCCGAAATGCGACGAGTAGGCGTTTCGTACCTTGGTCGAATATCGACTGCTTCGGCCTGGAGGCGGGCCGTTCGGCCCGAGTTGTTCTCCGGGAGGGCCGGACGCTGCGCATGGATGGGATCGTTGCCATTCGCATTTCTCCTGCGGCCAGCTTGAGGGTCAACAGGGTTCATATCGAAGCACTAGAGGCTCTGGCTGCGCTAGCCAGGCAGAACATGCCGTCGCTGTTAGCAGATCGACTGCAGTCGTGATTCCTGGCGATCGGGATGTTGACCGCCGAGTGGGATGGCCACGGCACCGACGCGATGCGTGGTAATGGATCCCTGGTTCAGAGATGTACCGCTCGGTCCTCGTCGCTCACCGACCCAGAGGCAAATCTCTATACGGACTGAATTACGCAATTCACCGGTACGGATCTGTGGTTACTAATTGGGTTACTAATCGCACTCGCGGCTTGCGGAAGAAAGTAGCAGAAACCCGAGGGTCGCGGCCGAGCCCAATATTGATACTTGCTGCCGCCCTCGGCAGCCTGATCGCGGGGTGCCGCGCAACCGCGTCACCGATCTACGGTGGCCCGTCTACCCGGACTAGCTCAGCGGTAGCGCGCCCTATGTCTGATGTTCTAGTCGTGGACTGTGTCGGCGACCCGGCCCAGCGTGAACCGGCGATAATTATTCTCGCATGTGGCGACGGGAATATCCAAGCGATCCAATTGCGATGGTTAAGTTGGCAGAATACCGAAGCGAAAGCTATTGGCTATGTCAACGCGAATAATTGCGATCCGAGTTGCGTCGCCGGTCACTTCGAGGAATACGCCGCTTCGTTTACACTCTCTCGGGTTGAGCGCGCGGGGGAGCAGGTGTACTTCACACTAGTTGTTGTTACCTACCGGAACAAGGAAGCATTCGGCAGGCGGACCGAGTCGTATCAGCTGCTTACTCCACGGGGTGGATGACGCTTGTCTGTCGCTTGTCACCTCTACGACCCTGCGGCGGGTGAGGGACGCAACGGCGGCAATAGCTCTTACCTATCCTGACGGTAGGTGTTGGATCAGATCACTGGTACATACCGCCATATCCACATTGGGTGGTCACGCCAAGGCTCAGGCTCCCGCCGCACCCCGGCCACCCGTGCGCTTGATCGGAGGTGCAGCGTGAAATCCGATGATGGGTCGTTTCGGCGGGCGCGGCGAGAAGTCAGGCTGCGGACGCAGGCATTAGCCGCTGTTAGAGCCCGATCACGCGTCACTGACGTTGACACCATTCGGGCAGACTTCCGGACAGAGTTGGCAGAGCGCGGGCTCACGGTCACGGATGAGCAGCTAAGAGCGCGCGCGGATAGGTGGGTCACGGGCGCGGTAGTGCCGGGTCGTTCTCGACGGTCTGCAGGGCCAAGGTCTCGAGTTCGGTGGCCAGTTCGCGCAGCCGTCGTGCGTTGTCGAGCAGTGGCTGGAGTCGGTCTGCTTGGTCGGGGGTCAGGGTGCGGGTGACGGTCTTGTTCTCGACCTTTCGGGTCCAGCTCAGGTAGGGCCCGTGTAGCTGTGGTGGGTCGGCGTTGCAGCGGCAGCCGGGGTTGCCGCAGCGGGTGGTCCGGCCCACGAGGCTGCCCGGCAGAGGTAGTCCGAGCGCGGCGATCTCAGCGGTGATCGTCGCCCGTCGGCGCTCGATCGCGGCCCTTGCAACTGGTGGCTTCCCACGGCGTCTCATGCCGGTCCTCTCGCTTGAAGTAGCCATACTTGAAGTATCAGTACTTCAGGTAAGACTACCCACCGGAGGACGCCGTGCAAGCGCTGAACCCTCGTGTCGTGGACGCTGTCTGGGCAGCGGTCGAGCCGCTGCTGCCACCACAACCACCGGATGAGCATCCGCTGGGGTGTCACCGACCCCGCATCGCCGACCGGGACTGCTTCACCGGGATCCTGCTGCGACTGGTCACCGGCTGCTCCTGGGACGTGGCGGCCCGGTTCAGCACCGCCGGGGAGACCACGCTGCGTCAGCGGCGCACGTTGTGGTTGCAGGCCGGGGTGTTCGACGCCCTGGTCGAGGAGGCCCTGGCCGGCTACGACCGGATCATCGGCCTGGACCTGGCCGAGGTCGCGGTGGACGGCAGCCTGCACAAGGCACCCTGCGGCGGTGAGGGAACCGGACCCAACCCCACCGACCGGGCCAAGACCGGCTGGAAATGGTCGTTGGCCACCGACACCAAGGGCATCCCGATCGGCTGGGTCGCCGACGGGGCCAACCGCCACGATTCCATCCTGCTCGAACCCACCCTGCAGGCCATCGCCGAGCGTGGGCTGCTGCTCGACATCGAGACCCTGCACCTGGACCGCGGCTACGACAGCAACCTGACCATCACCCGATGCACCGACCTGGGCCTGAACGACGTCATCTGCGCCAAGAAGAAACCCAAGCGCGATCCGAAGAAGAAGACAACAACGAGGAGGCCCGGCCGAACTACGACAACGGCCACCGGTCCCAACGCGAAGAAGACCAGGCAGGCGAAGAAGTCAGCACTGACCCTGGGGCTGCGCTGGCCAGTGGAACGCACCAACTCGTGGATGTCCAACTTCGGCCAGCTCCGCCGCAACACCGACCGCTACCCCGCCCAACGCCTCGGTCAGCTGGCCCTGGCCATCACGCTCATCCTGACCGTCAAGCTCGTCGCATGGGCCAAGCGCTGGACCGACTAGCCGCCGCCTATCCGCGCGCGCTCTAAATCATATGACGAGAGAAATCTCCCGTGGGCAGGGAGCTACCGGTACCTTGAGGCGAGGCATCAGCGCTTTTTCTGCCATCAGAGAAATTCGACGGATTCTTAGACAGTCAGAGGGGCCTGATTGGCTTAGGCCCCCGCCTGGGGCTATGTGACGGGTGGAGGGCAGTACGGCGCATCGCTGGATGGGGTCGGAGAATATGAAAGCATGGTGGCCTCCGTCTATAACGCCATTAAAGACGATGACAGCGACCAGATTGTCGTCTGCACATGGCTATGTCTAGAGCATTCCGATGGTGGGGCGATTAGGCTGTCGGTGCGCGCAGGGGATGCGCCCCTAGGCTATCTCTCCGAAAAGGATTTCGCCCCTCTCCGAGGGTTGGTCGAGCGTGCTCAAGCCCGGCGGCGAGCAGTATGGGTGGATGCATTCATCGCGCTCCAAGAGAACAGATACCACATATCAGTGAGCCTGCCTGTGGCACGGCCTGCCAAGGCGACGGGCAGGGAGACCGCTTAGGCGGCCCGAGATTCCCCCGAATCCGCAGAGACCTCCGCCGTTAGGCGGATCTTGCTCTTCCGGCCTTCCTCGTCGAAGTGGCACAGCACCGCATCACGCACCGTCGCCCGCAGTCCGTCGAGGTCGTCTGCCTCGTTCAGGATCGATTCTCCGAGGGCGCGGGCCAGATAGCCCCCTCGGGGCGTCTTCGACGACGAACACAAGCTCGGACATAGCCAAAGGATCATGCCAAGGTCCCGCCGCTGTCGGTTGCCCATCTGGCACGAAGCTGGCACGACCCGTCTGGCCTCGGAGTCCGAATCGCCGAGATCCAGCTGCAATTCAAGGCATTCACACGCCGGAGCAACCCGCAATCACGGTGGTCCGCAGCACAGCGGCCGGCCTACGGGCGCGGTCTGATCGCCCGGACCGGTCGGCCGGCGACGAGATCCGACCACTCGACCTCGGCGAGCGATCCATCCCGGCGTCGGATGGTGAGCCGGCCCTCGCGCCAGGACACCAGCTCGCCGACGACATCACCGAGCCGGCCGGTCGGGAGCATCCGGCGCACCGTGACCCGGTTCCCCACGTCGGCGGGGCTCAGATCGATCCGGTGTGGCAGCGGGCGCGGCACGTCGGGGCGCCCTCCTTCCGGATCGGGGCGGCCACCCTCCGGCAACCCGGCCATCCCTGACCGCGATACTAGGAGCCGCTCGCCCCCGCGCCGAGGAGGAACAAGGGCCGTGACCTACGTCATCGCCGAGCCCTGCGTCGATGTGCTCGACAAGGCCTGTATCGAGGAGTGCCCCGTCGACTGCATCTACGAGGGTGCTCGGATGCTGTACATCCACCCCGACGAATGTGTCGACTGCGGGGCTTGCGAACCGGTCTGCCCGGTTGAGGCGATCTTCTACGAGGATGACACGCCCGAGCAGTGGAAGGAGTACTACAAGGCGAACGTCGAGTTCTTCGAGGACCTCGGGTCGCCCGGTGGCGCGTCGAAGGTTGGCAAGATCGACCGGGATCATCCGATCGTGGCGGTGTTGCCCCCGCAGGGCGAGGGACACTGACCGCACCGCCCCGTCCGGCCGACCCGGAGCGAGTCCGACTACCGGACTTCCCGTGGGATCGGCTCGCGCCGTACGCGGCCATCGCCGCCCGTCATCCCGGCGGGCTGGTCGACCTCTCGGTCGGCACCCCGGTCGATCCCACCCCCGACGTCGCCCGCCAGGCCCTCGCCGCGGCTTCGGAGGCACCCGGCTATCCGGCAACCGCCGGCTCGGTCGAGCTGCGCAGGGCCGCCGCCGGGTGGCTTCATCGACGGGCCGGGGCCCTTGTCCCGGCCGAGGCAGTGCTGCCGACGGTCGGATCCAAGGAGCTCGTAGCGGGCCTGCCGTCCCAACTCCGGGTGGCCGGGCGCCGGTCGGCCACCACCGTCGTCTTCCCTCGGCTCGCCTATCCCACCTACGACATCGGTGCCCGAATGGCCGGCTTGCGTCCGCACGCAGCCGACGACGTGACCACGCTCGACCCGGCCGACGTCGCGCTCGTCTGGCTGAACTCGCCAGCCAACCCGACCGGCGAGGTGCTGTCCGCGGAGCGGTTGCGGACGGTCGTGGACTGGGCCCGCGCCGGCGAGGTGATAGTCGCCTCCGACGAGTGCTATCTCGAATTTGGCTGGGATGCGGAACCGGTCTCCGTCCTCGCCGCCGAGGTCTGTTCCGGCTCGCTGGCGAATCTGCTGGCCGTTCACTCGCTGTCCAAGCGCTCCAATCTCGCCGGGTACCGGGCCGGATTCGTCGCCGGCGATCCCCGACTGATCGCCGGGCTGCTCGGCGTTCGCAAGCACCTGGGGTTCATGGTTCCGTCCCCGGTACAGGCCGCGATGGCCGCTGTCCTCGATGACGACGCGCACGTCGCGGACCAGCGTGCCCGCTACCGCGAGCGGCGGGCGAGGCTGCTCCCGGCGCTCGGCGCAGCCGGCTTCCAGATAGAACACTCCGCCGCCGGCCTCTACCTGTGGGCGAGCCGGGCGGAGGACTGCTGGCGCAGCGTCGCGCGCCTGGCCGAACAGGGGATCCTCGTCGCGCCCGGCGATTTCTACGGGCCCGACGGCGCCGAACACATCCGAGTGGCCCTCACCGCTACCGATGAACGGGTCGACGCTGCCGTCGAGCGGCTGCACCGGCTGGGCGGGGACTAGGGTTCCGCGATGACCAGATCCGAGCTCGACCCCGCAGTCGACGAGCTGTGGGAGCGGCAAGAAGAGCTAGGCGCCGACGTCCGCGAGGCGATCGACACCGTGACGGCGGCCCTGGACGACCTCGACGAAGGCCGGGCGCGGGTGGCCTGGGTGGATCCGCGGACCGACCAGGTCGTCGTGGACGAGCGGGCCAAACGGGCCATCCTGCTGGCGTTCCGTATCCTGCCGATGACCGAGTCGGTGGCCGGTGGCTTCCGGTACCAGGACCGGATACCGCTGAAGACCCGCCTGGCCGGGGTGCGGGTGGTCCCGGGTGCGATCGTCCGCTGGGGTGCCTACCTCGCCCCGGGTGTGGTGCTCATGCCGTCCTACGTCAACGTGGGGGGCTACGTAGACGAGGAGACGATGGTCGACACCTGGGCCACCGTCGGCTCCTGCGCACAGATCGGGAAGCGGGTGCACCTTTCCGGCGGGGTGGGGATCGGGGGCGTGCTCGAGCCGCCGAACGCGATCCCCGTGGTAATCGAGGACGACGCCATGATCGGGAGCCGCGCGATGATCACCGACGGCGCCCGGGTAGGCCCTGGCGCCGTCGTGGCGGCTGGGGTGATTCTCAACCCGTCGATCCCGGTCATCGATGCCGAGACCGGAACCGAGATCTCCCGCGGGTACGTCCCGCCGTGGTCGGTGGCGGTCAGCGCTTCCCGGATGCGTGAGTTTGCCGGCGGCACCTTCGGATTGCCGTGCGTGCTCGTGATCAAGCGGCTCGAGGAAGGCCAGCGGCACAGCAAGGCGCAGCTCAACCAGGTGCTGCGGGAGCACGGAATCGCGACCTGAGCATGTCGACCTCGAAGCTCATGCTCAACGCGCCGGGCGACGCCCTGACCGCGGCGCTCGTGGACATGCCGTCGCCCAGCGGCTCGGAAGGCCGCCTCGCCGACGCGATCGAACACGCGCTCCGACAGGTCGAGCACCTGAGCGTCGACCGGGACGGTGACGCCGTCGTCGCGCGCACCACGCTGAACCGGACGGAGCGGATCATCCTGGCCGGCCATCTCGACACGGTGCCGCCTGCGGACAACCTGCCGGCGCGCCGGGACGGCGATCGGCTCTACGGCTGCGGGAGCTCGGACATGAAAGCCGGGATCGCGGTCATGCTCAGGCTCGCGGCGGCCGTGAGCGAACCGGTCCGTGACGTGACCTACCTCTTCTACGACAACGAGGAGACCGACGCCGCGCGGAACGGCCTCGGCCGGCTCGGGCGCACCCACCGGGAGTGGTTGGCCGCGGACCTCGCGCTGCTCATGGAGCCGACCGCGAACCGGGTCGAGGCAGGTTGCCAGGGCACCCTGCGGGTCCTGGTCGTCGTGCCCGGGCGCCGCGCACACAGCGCGCGGAACTGGCTCGGCGACAACGCGATCCACAACGCCGGCCAGGTCCTCGAACGGCTGGCCGGATATCAGGCGCGGCAGGTGGTGATCGACGGATGCACCTACCGGGAGGGGCTGTCCGCGGTCCGCATCGAAGGCGGAGTTTCCGGCAATGTGGTGCCGGACCGCTGCACGGTGATGGTGAACTACCGGTTCGCACCGGACCGGGACGAGGCCGCCGCGCTCGCGCATGTCCAGCAGGTGCTCGCCCCGTTCGAGTGCGTGCTCACCGACTCGGCGCCCGGGGCGCTCCCCGGGCTTTCGGCCCCGGCGGCGAGCGAATTCGTCCGAACCGTAGGGGACGAGGCGGTGGCCAAGCTCGGCTGGACCGACGTCGCCCGGTTCACGACGCTCGGCGTTCCGGCACTCAACTACGGGCCAGGCGACCCCAACGTGGCGCATACTCGGGACGAATACGTGGACACGTTCCGAATCGGCGAGTGCGAGCGGATCCTGCGCGGCTACCTTTCCAGCCGCGGGTAGCGTCGCCCGCATGAGCGCGCAGCGCCCGACCCAGCCGGGCGACCCGGACGCGGTTCCCGCCGGGCGGCAGGTCGAGGGTCAGGCGTCCCGCGAGGCGGCGGCGACCGCATCGAGCGCAGCCCGCGCGAGCGATCCGGCCGACAGCGCCGAACCGCCGGAAAAGCATCGCGGGCCGATCGTCTTCCGGCGCGGTCAGGTGCAGACGACGACGACCGATCAACGGCTGCTCGACACCCGTGGCCGCTCGGACTGGGTGCACACCGACCCGTGGCGGGTGTTGCGGATTCAGTCGGAATTCGTGGAGGGGTTCGGGCTGCTCGCCGAACTGCCGCGGGCCGTGAGCGTCTTCGGCTCCGCCCGTACCGAGCGGGGCGCCCCGGAGTACGTCGCCGGGGAAGCACTCGGCGGGGCGCTCGCCCGGGCCGGCTACGGGGTGATCACCGGCGGCGGCCCGGGCATCATGGAGGCTCTGAACAAGGGCGCCAGCGAGGCCGGGGGGGTATCCGTCGGCCTCGGCATAGAGCTGCCGTTCGAGCAGCGGCTGAACGCCTGGGTGGACATCGGACTGCACTTCCGGTACTTCTTCGCCCGCAAGACGATGTTCGTCAAGTACGCGCAGGCGTTCGTCGTTCTCCCCGGCGGATTCGGAACGTTGGACGAGCTGTTCGAGTCGCTGACGCTCGTCCAGACCGGCAAGGTCACCTCGTTCCCCGTAATCCTCTACGGCTCCGCCTACTGGCAAGGACTGCTCGACTGGCTGCGATCGACGGTCGCCGGGTCCGGGCGGATCGCCGGTCCCGACCTTGACCTGGTGCGGGTAACCGACGACGTCGACGAGGCAGTCGCGATCATCGCGGCCAGCGAGGCGGAGCGGCGGGACGACCGCCGCCAGGGGAACGAAGCCGGGGCTCCCTCGGCCTGATGCCGGCCATCTGCGTGTTCTGCGCCTCCAGTGACCTCGTCGCGGACCGGTACGTCGCATTGGCGACGGAGGTCGGCCAGGAGCTGGCGCGGCGGGGTCATTCCCTGGTCAGCGGGGGCGGCAGCGTGTCGTGCATGGGTGCGGTGGCTCGGGCCGCGCGGGCGGGGGGTGCCCGGACCGTCGGGGTGATCCCGCGCGCACTGCTCAACCTCGAGGTGGCCGACACGGACTGCGACGAGCTGGTGGTCGCCGACGACATGCGCCACCGCAAGGGGGAGATGGACCGCCGAGCCGACGCCTTCCTCGCGTTGCCCGGGGGCCTCGGCACCCTCGAGGAACTCCTCGAGGTGTGGGTGGCCCGGACCCTCGACATGCATGACAAGCCGATCGTGGTCCTCGACCCGGACGGCGTCTTCGAGCCGCTCCGGGCTCAGGTCGACCGCCTGCTGGCTGGCGGGTTCGTCCGCGCACGGAGCCTGGACGCCGTCCGATGGACGGACAGCGTCCAGGCCGCGTTCGACGCGCTGGGCGCGCCCCCCGAGTTGCCGGGTCCGCCGAGCTCGGCGGAGGTACTCGAAGCCGAGCCGTGAGCCGGGCGGTCGGTCAGGCGCCGGTGGCGCCCGATCCGGTGGCGCCCGACCCGGTGGCTGTCGGCGGCCCGGCGTCGACAATCCGCATGGCGAGGAAGCCGCCGTTGGACTGTTCGACGGCGAACACGAGGACCCGATCGCCGGTGGCCACAGAGCTCAGCGGTACCGCCTTGCCGTGCTCCCGGATCTTGGTGGTCGCGGTCACGGCGTAGGTGGCCGCGTGCCCGTCGGCGCTGGTCACGCTGATCGACTCCGTGCCGGTTGTCACGGTTGCGCTCACCTTGCCGCGCTGGACATCGACGGTGGCGAAGCCGCCCTTGCGGCGAACGACGAACTGACCCCACACGGTGCGGCCGGCCAGGCCGCGCAGCCCGGCTGCGGACCGGCCGGGGTGCGGGCGGGGGGATGGCGCGGACGGGGAAGTCCCACCGGCTGACCCGGCGTAGGCGATCCCCCCCGCGAGCCCGGCGCCGAGGACGGCGACCGCAGCCCACGCCCCGGCCTTGGCCAATCCATGAACTCTGGACATCGGAGGATCCTTTCTCGAAACATTCCCGGGCCGACCGGCCCGTCGGAAATGACTGTCGCCGACCCTCGTGGTGTCCCGGTTGTCGCAAGGTTCGGGCCAGGTAAATCCGCTATGCGAGACCGCGCCTGGTCACCGCCGGGGGCCGGTCGCCGCGCACGCTTGCGACCATGTCGAGGGTCTCCCGGGTCTCCCGGACGTTGTGCGCCCGGAAGACCCGAGCCCCGAGCCAGGCGCACAGGGCGGTCACGGCGAGGGTTCCGGTGAGTCGTTCAGGCACCGGAAGGTCGAGGGTTTCGCCGACGAAATCCTTGTTCGACACCGAGACGAGGACGGGCCAGCCGCCCGCCACCAACTCGTCGAGGCGGCGGGTCGCCTCGAGGGAGTGCCAGGTGTTCTTGCCGAAGTCGTGCCCCGGGTCGACAAGGATCCCGTCGGCACGTACCCCTGCATGGATCGCGGCGGTCGCCAGCCGGCCGGTGACCGCCACGATGTCGGCCATCACATCCGGATAGGCCACCCGGTGCGGGCGGGTCCGCGGGGGCAGGCCGCCGGCGTGGGTGCAGACCAGGCCGAGACCCGACCGGGCGGCGACGATGGCTAGGTCCGGGTCGAATCCCCCCCAGGCGTCGTTGATGAGGTCGGCCCCCGCCGCCGCGGCGGCCTCGGCGACGGGAGCTCGCCAGGTGTCCACGCTGATCGGCAGCGCCGGATGGCTCAGCCGGACCGCGCCAACCAGATCGACGACCCGGTTCACCTCCTCCTCGACGTCGACCGCGTCGCCGGGGCCGGCCTTGACCCCGCCGATGTCCACGAGATCCGCGCCTTCGGCCACCGCCCGCTCCACGGCGGCCAGTGCCGCGTCCAGCGCGTAGGTAGCCCCCCGGTCGTAGAACGAGTCGGGAGTGCGGTTGATGACGGCCATGACGAGTAAGGCCCGGTCGTCGAAGACCCGGCCACCGAGACGCAACGCCATGACCCTCCAACCGCTCACCGGTCCGCCCAGCGTGACACCATCACCCGGTCGATGTCGCAGGGAGACCCGGTGGTCCTCGCTCTCGAAGTCCTTGTCGCGGTCGCGTTGATCGCCGCGACCGCGGTACTCGCCGCCGGTCGCGGTGAAGCGATGTCCCAGCCGGAGCCCGACCGGCCGGACACGGGCCTGCCCGAAGGTCGCCCGCTGCGCTCCGACGAGGTCGGCCGGCTGCGATTCCCGATCGCTGTGCGCGGCTACCGGATGGAGGACGTCGACCGTGCGCTGGACGCGGTCGCGGCAACGCTGGCGCGGTTCGAAGCCGAACGGGCGCGGCCGGCATGGCTCAACTCGGGGGCCGACCAGCCCCCGGCCGATCCGGCGTCGACCGGCCCCAGCTCGGCGCTCGGTGGGACGCCCGAGCCAACGGCCTGAACGGGTGGGCGGCCTGGTAACCGGGTCTGACGGCCACCGACGGTGCGCCTGGTCGGTCGGCGCGCCCGAGTACATGGCCTACCACGACGACGAGTGGGGGCGTCCGGTGCGCACCGATGATCCGATCTTCGAGCGGCTCACCCTGGAGGCCTTCCAGTCCGGGCTGTCCTGGCTGATCGTGTTACGCAAGCGGCCAGCGTTCCGGGCGGCGTTCAACGGGTTCTCCATCGCGAAGGTGGCGACGTTCACGCCCGGTGACGTCGACCGGTTGCTGCTGGACCCCGGGATCATCCGCAACCGGGCGAAGATCGAGGCGGCGGTGGCCAACGCCCGTGCCGCAGGGGAACTGCCGGGCGGGCTGGCCAACCACCTCTGGGCGTTCGCCCCGGGGCGCCCGAGGCGGGCGCCCCGCAGCGGGGCGGAGGTTCCCGCGACCTCAGCCGCCTCGACGGCGATGGCTCGGGACCTGCGCACCCGCGGTTTCCGGTTCGTCGGACCGACCACCGCCTACGCCCTGATGCAGGCCACCGGGATGGTCAACGACCATCTGGTTGGCTGCTGGCGCCGACGTGGCTAGCGGCCGACGAAGGTCACCGGTGTTTTCTCGAGAAACGCCAGGGTCGATGCCCGGTGGTCCTCGGTCATGCCGCACATGGCCTGAAGATCGGCCTCGCGTTCGAGGGACTCGGCCAGTGAATGGTCGGCGGCGAAAGCCAGTGCATCCTTGATCGCCCCGTAGGCCACGGTCGGACCGGCCGCGAGCAAACTCGCGAGCAGATGGCTCCGCTCGGCGAGCGCCGCGCGCGGAACGATCTCGTTGACCAGACCCAGCTCGAGTGCCCGGGCCGCCCCGACTGGTTCGGCAAGCATGAGCAGCTCGGTGGCGGCAGCCCGGCCGACGAGTCGAGGCAGCGTCCAGGTGGCGCCGGAGTCACCGCCCAGCCCGACCTTGGCAAAGGCCATGAGGAATCCAGCGGTTTCCGCCGCGATTCGGAAGTCGCAGGCGAGCGCCAGCGCGGCACCGGCCCCGGCCGCCATCCCGTTCACCGCGGCGACGACCGGTTTCGGCATGGCGGTGAGTCCGAGGATGATCGGGTTGTAGTGCGCCCGCACCGTGTCCAGGGTGCTGCCGCCGCCGTCGCGCAGGGTGTCGGCGTGCTCGCGGAGGTCCTGTCCCGCGCAGAAGCCCCGCCCCGCCCCGGTCAGGACGAGCGCCCGGACCTCGCCGTCGTCCCGAGACCGCCCGATCGCGTCGATCAGCTGCTCCTTCATGCCTACGCTCAAGGCGTTCATCGCGTCCGGCCGGTTCAACGTGATCGTCGCCACCCCGCCGGACAGCTCGAAAAGGACTTCGTCACTCACGATTCGCCTCCAGGCAGCTGTCGACGTAGCGGGCGGCGGCGGGCAGCAGGCGGCTGGACTCCGCGTCGAAGTAGGTGGCGGCGGTATCGCCGGCCCAGTTCTCCGGCAGCAGTACACGCGGTAGAGCCGGATCACGGAACAGGAACTTGCGCCACTCGTGGACCAGCCGACTGCGGGCCGCGAAGGCCGCCTCCTCCGTGGGTGCCGCCCCCACCGCCACGACGATCCGCGTGGCGTCGGCCAGCCACTGGTGGTAGGCCCGGTGCAACTCCGCGAGGTTCCACCCGCGGGCGACAAGGGCCGGGTCCTGACCCAGGTAGCGGGCGGTGAAGCATTCGCCGCGAACGTGCTCGCCGGCGAGCAGTCCGGCGACCTCCGGTGACGGGTACGCGGAGATCCACACTTGCGGCTCGAGTTCGGCGTAGCCGAGGAAGCGCAGTCCGACCCGTATCCGGTCCCGAGCCGACCGGCTGGCCGGTCGCGCGGTGCTCACCAGGTGCCAGCAGCCATCCCAGCTCCGGGTGGTGGTGCGGTAGATCCGGGCCGAGGCCGCGTCCAGCCGCTTCCGCGCCCGGTCGGTGGCGGCGTAGCCCGGCCCGGCCGGGGTGCTCCGAGGTTCCAGCCAACCCTGCCGGACCATTCGCGAGATGGCCGTGCGGACCGCCGGGGCCGCGACGTCGAGCGGGCGCAGGAGCCGGACGATCGAGGCCACCGGTGCATATCCGCCGCGCTCCCGGAGGTGATCGCCGAACAGGTCGAACACGGCGGAACGAGCGTTCACCGCCGCCTCCTGACCCCGTCGCCGTGACTCGGTCACCCCGGGCCGGGGATAATCATGGCCGATGGCGATGCCGGGCCCGTTCGGTCATTGCCGGCAGGGTCCGTGGACGCACGAGAGGAGCACGTATGGCGGCCATGAAGCCGCGGACGGGTGACGGTCCGCTGGAGGTCACCAAGGAGGGTCGGGGCATCGTCATGCGCGTCCCGCTCGAAGGTGGTGGCCGACTCGTCGTCGAGCTCTCGGCCGACGAGGCCAACGCGCTCGGGGACGCGCTGAAGAGCGTCGCCGGCTGACCCAGGATCGGGAGAAGGCCCCGGGCCGGGGAACCGGTCCCGGGGCCTTCTGTTGTCAAGCGAGAACCTGTAGATACACCTCGAGTGTCCGCTGGGCGGCCCGGGCCCAGCTGAATTCGCCGATGGCCCGCTCGCGCCCCGCCCGGCCCAGCCGGTCCGCCAGCTCGGGATCGTCGAGCAGGGTGTCGAGCGCGGCCGCCAGGTCGGCCGCGAACCGGGCCGGATCGCGGGGAGTGCCGTCGGGATCCTGGTCGACCTCGACCAGGATCCCGGTGGTCCCGTCGGCGACCACCTCGGGAATGCCGCCCACCCGTCCGGCGACGACCGGCGTCGCGCAGGCCATCGCCTCGAGGTTGACGATCCCCAACGGTTCGTAGATCGACGGGCAGACGAAGGCGCGGGCGTGACTCAGCAACTGCACCAGATCGCCGCGGGGCACCGGCTCGGCGACCAGCAGCACCGAACGTCCAGCTGAGGCGAGGTCGCGGACCCGCTGGTCGACGTGCGCGCCGAGCTCGGGGGTGTCCGGCGCGGCGGCGCAGAGCACGAGTTGCGCGTTCGCCCGGATCAGCTCGGCGGCGTCGAGCAGGTGCGTGAGGCCTTTCTGCCTGGTGATCCGCCCGACGAACAGGAGATACGGGCGGTCCCGATCTATGCCGAGCCGGTCGAGCGCCCCCGATCCCGGGTCGGGAGCGAACCGCACCGTGTCGATCCCGTTGTGCACGACGCTCACACGGGACGGGGGCACGCCCGGGTAGCACCGCAGCACGTCCGTGCGCATCGCCTCGGACACGGCGATAACCGCGTCGGCGGCCTCGATGGCGGTTCGCTCGCACCAGCCCGAGATCGCGTACCCGCCGCCGAGCTGTTCGGCTTTCCAGGGCCGCAGCGGTTCCAGCGAGTGTGCGGTCACGACGTGCGGGATTCCGTGCAGGAGACCGGCCAGGTGACCGGCGATGCTCGCGTACCAGGTGTGCGAGTGCACGAGATCCCGATCGCCGGCGGCCGCGGCCATCGCCAGGTCGGTGGAGAGCACCCCCAGGGTCGGGTTGGCCCCGGCAAGCTCGGTCCACGGCTGATGGGCGATCGCACCCGGGCGGGGGCCGCCCATGCAGTGCACGACCACGTCGACGAGCCGCGCGAGTTCAGCGGCGAGGTGCTCGACGTGCACCCCAGCCCCCCCGTACACATCCGGGGGGAACTCTCGCGTAAGCAGACCTACGCGCATCGCACTAGTGTGCCCGGGTGGCCGAACCCCGCACGCTCGGGATCGTTCTCGCCGGCGGCGAGGGCAAGCGGCTGTGGCCGCTGACCGCCGACCGGGCGAAGCCCGCCGTGCCGTTCGGCGGGATCTACCGCCTGATCGACTTCGTGCTGTCCAATCTCGTCAACGGCGGCCATCGCCAGGTCGTCGTGCTCACCCAGTACAAGTCGCACTCGCTGGACCGCCACATCACCACCACCTGGCGGATGTCCACCCTGCTCGGCAATTACGTGACCCCGGTGCCTGCCCAGCAACGCCTCGGCCCGCGCTGGTTCTCCGGCTCGGCGGACGCGATCTACCAGAGTCTCAACCTGGTTTATGACGAGCGGCCGGAGTACATCGTCGTTTTCGGTGCCGACCACGTCTACCGGATGGACCCGAGCCAGATGCTGGCCCAGCACATCGCGTCGGGGGCCGGCGTCACGGTGGCCGCGATCCGCGTCCCGCGGGCGACGGCGACGCAGTTCGGCGTGGTGGCCGCCCGGGCAGACGGCCGGATCGAGGCATTCCTCGAAAAGCCGGCTGTGCCCCCCGGCCTGCCGGACGAGCCGGATACCTCCTACGTCTCGATGGGCAACTACGTGTTCTCCACGACGGTCCTGCTCGATGCCGTGAAGGAGGACGCCTACGACGAGGGCTCCGTGCACGACATGGGGGGAAACATCATCCCGATGCTCGTTGCCCGCGGGCTGGCCCATGTTTACGACTTCGCGAACAACATCGTGCCCGGCGCCACGACCCGTGACCGGGGCTACTGGCGCGACGTCGGAACGCTGGACAGCTACCACGAGGCCCACATGGACCTCATTTCGGTGCACCCGATCTTCAACCTCTACAACCGGAGTTGGCCGATCCTCACCAGCGTCCCGCCGTTGCCGCCGGCCAAATTCGTCCACCAGGAGCCGGATCGGACCGGGGCCGCCTTCGACTCGATCGTGAGCAACGGCGTGATCATCTCCGGCGGCCAGGTCCGCGGCTCGGTTCTCTCTCCGGGGGTCCGGGTGCACTCCCGAGCGCTGGTCGAGGACAGCGTGCTGCTGCACAACGTCGAGATCGGCGAGGGTGCGGTGGTGCGCCGGGCGATCCTCGACAAGAACGTCCGGGTGCCGCCGGGCGTCCGGCTCGGAGTGGATCCCGCCGAGGACAGGGCCCGAGGACTGCACCGCAGCGTTGGCGGCGTCATCGTCGTTGGGAAAAATGAAAACGTGAGTTAGGGCTTGACCGCCGCGAGCAGCCCGTCGCCGCACGGGAACAGGGTCGGGACCAGCCCCGGGTGATCGCGGACCGTCCGGCCGAGTTCGCGGACCGCGGTCGTCTCGGGGTCGCGGGCTGCCGGGTCGGCGACCCGGTCGTGCCAGAGCGCGTTGTCGAAGGCGACGATGCCGCCGGGACGCAAAAGTCGGATCGCCTCGCCGAGGTAGTCGGGGTACTCGGATTTCGCCGCGTCGCAGAAAACCAGGTCGTATGCCGAATCAGTGAGCCGAGGGAGCACTTCGAGTGCCCGCCCGGTGATCAAGCGGGCCCGGTTCGGGGCAATTCCGGCCTCGGCGTAGGCCTGCCGGGCCAGCTGCTGGTGCTCGGCCTCGACGTCGATGCTCGTGAGCACACCATCGCCGACCATCCCCCGGAACAGCCAAAGTCCGGACACCCCGCACCCGGTGCCGACCTCGACCACGGCGTGTGCCGAGACGACCGCAGCCAGGAAGCGGAGGGCGGCCCCGACGCCCGGGCTCACCGGCACCGCGCCGACCTCGGCGGCACGCATCCGGGCGGAGACCAGCGGCTCGTCCTCTGCCAGGTACCGCTCGGCGTAATCCCGACTCGCCTCGGCGCTCAGCTGCCCACCTCCATGTGCGTATACGCAGCGTAACGGGAACGGCTTCGGGGACCGCGGCGTTGAACCGGACGCGGGTCGGCTCGCGTACAGGAGGACGACAGGCGACGATGATGTCCACCATGACGATGCTGCGGGTGGGAGGTGACCGGGTGACCGTTCACTCGGCGGCCGTTCCCTACGCCCGGCCGTCCTGGGACGACGTGGTCCGCGATCACGGGGCGCGGGTATACCGGCTGGCCTTCCGGCTGGCTGGAAACCGTCCGGACGCCGAGGACCTGACCCAGGAGACGTTCGTCCGGGTCTTCCGCTCGCTGGACAGCTACACCCCCGGCACGTTCGAAGGCTGGCTGCACCGGATCACCACAAACTTGTTCCTCGACCTCGTCCGCCGGCGGGCCCGGATCCGATTCGAAGGGCTGCCCGAGGACACCGAGCGACTGGTCGGCCCGGAGTTGCCCCCGGAGCGGATCATCGACGACCGGCTCTTCGACGGCGACGTTCAGGCCGCGCTGGATGCGCTGCCGGCGGACTTCCGAGCCGCGGTCGTGCTCTGTGACATCGAGGGCCTGTCCTACGAGGAGATCGCCGAGACGCTCGGGGTGAAGCTCGGCACCGTCCGCAGCCGGATCCACCGCGGGCGAGCCCAGCTGCGGGATGCGCTCGCCGACCGGGCGCCGGTCGGCGGTCGGCGGTCGGGGTGACCCGCGGTGTGACCAGGGGACACCTCGGTGACCTGGCGGCCGCCCTCGTAGACGGGGAGCTAGGGCACGACGCCCGGGACCGGGCGCTCGCGCATCTGGCCGGCTGCCTCGAGTGCCGTGCGGAAGTCGAGTCGCAACGACGACTGAAGGCGAGGCTGGCCCGCCTGGTCGACCCGGTTCCGCCGGCCGAGTTGGCGGCCCGGATCGGTTCCTTCGCCAGCTGCGCCGCGGCTCCGCCGGGTCGGCGGGTCCTGCGGCGCGGATCCCGGTCGGCTCGACGCCCGGCCCGGGTGGGGCGCCGCCCGGTTCGGCAGCCCCGCGGCGCGCTGCGGCTCACCGTGGCCGGCGCTGCCGGCGGGGCGGTGCTGGGCGCGGTCGGGTTCCTCGCCGCGGCCCCGACCGGGGGCACCGCCGTCCCGGCCCGACCGGTCATCCACCAGATCAACGAGCAGGTCTCGTTGACCACCAACCCGCTGATGGAGCTTCCCGAGCCGATGTTCGGGATCACCACGGTTTCCTATCCGGCGCCTGCCGGGCCGATGCGTTAGGCCATCCACCCGCCACTCGGTGCCCCGCATGCGGCGGTCGGCAGGGATCCGAGGGAACATGTCTGGGACGACGACATGCCGAGGGCAGGAAGGACAGCCGGAACGATGACTGACGGAGGGCTCGGCTCAGGTCCGCCGCCGGCGCCCTGGTGGTCCCCCCAGGTGGGCGGCCCGGAGGGCTCGATCCCGGTGGTCGGCGGCGGGTTCGGGGTCGACACGCTGCAACACCGCTTCGGCGAGGCACCGGCCCCTGGCGGGCGGACCCGAGCCTGGGTGGTCGGCAGCGTGGCCCTCGTCGCCGCATTGATCGGGGGCGCGATCGGGGGCGCGATCGGCGCCGCGGATGGCTCATCCGCCCAGGGCGGGACCAGTTCCTCGACCAGCCTTGGTGCTCCGCCGGTCACCACGACCAGCCGACCGAGCGGTTCGGTCGCGGCAGTGGCGGCCGCTGTGCTGCCGAGCGTCGTCTCCATTCAGGTGCAGTCGAGCACGGTGAGCGACACCGGTTCCGGGGTCATCCTCACCCGGACCGGCTACATCCTGACGAACAACCACGTTGTTGAGGCAGCCGCCGGGGGAGGCGGCACGATCGCAGTGACTTTGGAGAACCAGCCGACCCTCGAAATCCCCGGAACGATCGTCGGCCGTGACCAGAAATCCGACCTGGCGGTGGTGAAGATCTCCGCCGGGTCGGCGCTGCCGGCCGCGGTTCTCGGCAACTCCGCGGCGTTGCGGGTCGGCGACCCGGTCATAGCCATCGGCGCCCCGCTCGGGCTGGCCGGAACCGTGACCACCGGCATCGTCAGCGCGCTCGACCGGCCGGTGCTCCCGAACCCGGAGTCCACGACCGCCGTCGCCAGCGCGCTGGATGCCATCCAGACCGATGCGCCGATCAATCCCGGGAACTCCGGCGGGGCCCTGGTCAACAGCTCCGGCCAGGTCATCGGCATCAACACGGCAATCGCCACCCTCGGCGCCTCGGGGAGCCCGTTCGCGCAAGCCCAGCAGTCGGGGTCGATCGGGCTCGGCTTCGCGATCCCGATGAACTACGCGCGCACGATCGCCGAACAGCTCATCCGGACCGGACACGCGGTCCACCCGCTGATGGGCGTCTCGGTCTACAGCGGCAGCCAGTGCCCAAACAGCGGGGCGGCCCTGCCGGCCAACCGCAACGGTGCACTGGTGTGTTCGGTCCAGCCGGGGAGCCCGGCGGCTCGGGCCGGCCTCCAGGCCGGGGACCTGGTTATCGGCTTCGACAACCAGCCGATCACGAGCGCCGACACCCTGGTCGCCTTCACCCGGGTGCAGCAGATCGGCAGCAAGCACACCATCACCTACCTGCGCCATGGTCAGGTGCGCACGACCACGGTCACGCTTGGCAGCGACGCGGGCTGAGGCGCGGTGTTCGGCAACCTCGGCATCGACAAGCTCCTCGTGCTGCTCGTTGTCGCGCTCGTCGTGCTCGGGCCGGAGCGGCTGCCGAAACTTGCCGCCGACGCCGGACGCTTACTGCGCCGGTTGCGGGAACTCGCTCAGAGTGCTTCCTCCGAGCTCAAGGAGGAGTTGGGGCCGGAGTTCACTAATCTGAATCTCGCCGACCTGCATCCGCGGCGTTTCGTCGAGAAGCACCTATTCGGCGACGACGAGGTCGTTGCCCAGTCCCCGGTCTCGGAGGTCGCCGGGTCGGGTCCCGCCCCGCCCCGCCCGCTCGACCTCGGTCCCGGCGATCGCCCGCCGTTCGACCCCGACGCCACGTAACGCCCTTATACCGGTCGCGATCGTCCTCGTTACGGCCTGTCGTTGGCTCATCGTCGGTCCCATGATCGGGGCCTACCGGCAACCGGGCCCGGAGCCAGGGAGGCGCGCTCTACGCGCGCATTTCTCGATGAGTCAAACGAGTCCTTTTGACCGATGCAAGGTCGGTCCTTATGGTACTTGATGGCGCAGTGTATTGCGGCGGATCGGTTCACCGATATGCCCAACTTTGGCGGAACGTTATACGTCCATGTTGACTGCGCGAATGGCCCGACCTGGCTATGTCAGATCGGTGATTCCTCCGACTCGCGTGAAGGGAGCAGATCCGATCCATCGGAGGACGCAAACTGCTTGTCCTAATGGTTCGGGAGATCGCATGAATCGCCGTCAACGTGGCTCCGCCGTTGCGAGTGCGGTTTGCCTCCTCGCCCTGACCGGCTGCGGGCATGCGGTGGCCGGCTTCCGCGCCAGCGGGACACCGTCGATCTCCCCTTCGCCTTCGGGCCGAGTGACCCCGACGCAGGCGCCCGTCCCTCCAGGTTTAGACGTGGGGGGCCTCGCCGTTGTCGGAGCGAAGTCGGCCTGGCTCACCGTGGGGACCCCGCCTGTGCTGAAGTTCACCGACGATGAAGGTCAGACCTGGCAAACAGACGTATCTGTGCAATCTCTCGAGACACGCTTGCCGCCGGGGAAGACTTGGCAGGCGGCCCCTGGCTTCTTCCTTGATCGCAACAATTTGTGGCTGGGTTTCGACACCGGAGGCCAATCTGGTGATGTGGAGGTACTCCGCACCACCGACGGCGGCCAAACCTGGACTAGCTCAGCACTGCCGACGACTGAATTCTCGATCTACCTGCCAGTGCTGGAGCAGGTTCGTCTCCTGGACGCGACACGTGGTTGGGCCGTGCTGGACAGCGCCACCACTGGTTGCGATCTCGGTACCGGCCACCTGCTCATCACAAACGATGGCGGATCGACCTGGCACGTCTCTCCTCTCCCTGCCCCATGCGGTCAAGTATTCCTGAACGGAAGCGGCTCAGGTTGGTTCGAACGCAAAGGCGCCTTGCCCCAGGGGCGTCAGGGAACTGGTTGTGGACAACCGCAGATGACGGTGCATCGTGGACGCCATCCTCCGTCACGAATGCGGGATGTCGATCCGAGGCGTATGTAGGGCCGCAGGGAGATCCGATCCTCACCGGATCCAGTGCCGTGTTTCCGGTGGCGATGCCAAGCTGCAATGGGTTCCTTCGAACGGCTGATGCCGGGAACACCTGGAGTCTCGTGCCCGCCCCTTTGTCCCAAGGAATAGGGCTGTAGCTACCCTCACCAGCTGGTTCGAAGTAAGTCCAGCAGCGGGTCAAACTGCCGCCACGAGTAATGGCGGTGCAACTTGGCAAACCACGACCTTTAGCTCGGCATTGCCACAAAACAGCAGCTTCAAGTTATTGATTGCCTCGTCATCCACCGACTTATGGGCAGTGGGTGGTGCTAACTACAGCCGGCTTTACGTAAGCACTGACTCGGGACATTCGTTTGCGAACCGAACCCCCGCGTCATGATTGTTCAGCGTTTGAACTGCTGCGCAACATCACCAACTTGCGGTACAGCTCAGGAGTTTCGGCCTGGGACTTGCCGGCATTCCCACCGTGGGGCTCGCAAGCGTCCTCGGTGAGGAGGCATGCACGGCCGGTGCGGTAGCTGCGGACAACGCCGTTCACGGGCAGCCTAACGACCCTGGGGCTCGCCAGGAAATAACCTAGGCGAGTTAGCTACATAGATGTGAGTCCTGGGCGCACCGTGTGGTTCCACTCCCAGTGGAAGCCGTGGGGCCTGAGGACCTGGCTGACCGCCGCCATCTGCGCGTCGGTTATCGCCCCCGACGCCACGTAACGCTCGGGTTGCCCTCCCGCCCGGGGGCCGTGTGCGGTGTCCGCTCCGGGCCCGCGGGTCAGGCAGGGGTCGGGCAGGGGTCAGGCAGGGGTCAGGCAGGGGTCAGGCCGAGCGGACGGCCGACCAAGCCGAGGGCCCGGTGGCTGAGCCGGTCGGCGATCGCCACGAGCGCGAGTGAGGCGGGGGCATCTGGCGCGTCGAGGACGATCGGTCGGCCGGTGTCGCCGCCTTCTCGGAGCCGGATGTCGATCGGGATCGAGCCGAGCAGCGGGACGGATGTCCCGCTGATCCGGCCGAGCGCGGCGGCCACCTCGGCGCCGCCGCCGCTGCCGAAGACGTCCACATGACGAGCGCAATGCGGGCAGGCCAGTCCCGCCATATTCTCGACCACGCCGGCGATCTGCTGGCAGGTCTGGGTGGAGATGGCCCCCGCCCGCTCGGCCACTTCGCGGGCGGCTAGTTGTGGTGTCGTGACCACCACGATCTCCGCGGTCGGCACCAGTTGGGCAACCGAGATCGCGATGTCCCCGGTCCCCGGCGGAAGGTCGAGTAGCAGCACGTCGAGATCGCCCCAGTAGACATCGCTGAGGAACTGCTCGAGAGCCCGGTGCAACATCGGGCCGCGCCAGGCGATCGGGCTGTTGCCCTCGATGAACATGCCGATCGAGATAACCCGCACCCCATGCGCCTCGGGCGGAAGGATCATTCGGTCGACCATGGTCGGTCGGCTGTCGATGCCGAGCATCCGCGGCACCGAATGGCCGTAGATGTCGGCGTCGACGACGCCGACCGAGAGCCCGTCCCGGGCCATCGCAACGGCCAGGTTGACCGTCACCGAGGACTTGCCGACCCCACCCTTGCCGCTGGCAATCGCGTAGACCCGGGTCAGCGATCCGGGCTGGGCGAACGGGATCTCCCGGGCGGTTTGGCCGCCGCGCAGGTTGGTCCGAAGCTGACCTCGCTGCTCATCGGACATGACATCGAGGGTGACGTTCACGGTTGCGACGCCCGGCACCGCCGAGACCGCCGCGGTTACATCGCTGGTGATTCTCTCCCGCATAGGGCATCCGGCGACGGTGAGACTGACCGTCACCTGGACCGCTCCGCCCGCCCCGACCTCGACCAGCTTCACCATGCCGAGCTCAGTGATCGGCTTGTGGATCTCCGGATCGTTGACCCCGGCCAGCGCCGCGGTCACGGATTCTACGGTGGGGGGCATAGGACCATGGTAGGTGGAGCGGGCGGCGGTCAGGCCGAGCTCTCCTCGGCCTCGGCGATGCCGGTGATCATGCTGAGCACACGCTCCTCGAGGACGAGGGGTTCGACCGGCTTGTGCAGCACGTCGCATGCGCCGGCCGCTCGCGCCGACTCCGCCAGCGTCGCATCGTCGAAGCCGGTGAGCAACATGACCGGAATGCCGGCCGTGCGCTTGTCGTCGCTGAGCAGGCCGATCAGTTCGACGCCGAGCGAGTCGGGCAGCCCCTGGTCGACGATGATCGCCTGGTAGGTCCCGGTCTCCACCGCCGTCAGGGCCTCGCCCGCGGTGGCCACGGAGTCCACCTCGACCGTGTCGACCAGGGCCATGGCTACGTAGGCGCGGATCGCCGGATCATCATCTACAACGAGTAACTTCGGTCGCTTGGGTGCCGCGCGCAGGATCCGCGGTGGCGCCGGTCGCCGCTGCTCGTGCAGGGCCTGGGCCTCGCCCGGAGCGACCCGCAGGACCTCTTCGAAGGTGGTCACGCCGGCCATCGCACGGGCGATCGCCGAAGCCCGCAGGTCGGTCATCCCGGCTGCTTGCGCGGCGGCACCGACCGCCGCTTCGGTCGGCGTCGCGAGCAACACGGCTCGCAGCGCCGCGGTTACGGGCAGGACCTGGAAGATCCCGGTCCGTCCCCGGTACCCGGTGTTGCCGCACTCGGTGCAGCCCCGCCCGCGAAGGGCGGTGCCCGCAGCGAGATCCGCCTCGGTGAGGCCGAGGATTTCCAAGGTGCGGGGAGACGGCACGTAGGGCGCCGCGCAGGACCGGCAGACGCACCGAACCAGCCGCTGGGCCACCACGAGGCTCAACGAGGACGCCACGAGGAACGGTTCGACGCCCATCTCGACGAGTCGGGTCAGGGCGGCCGGGGCGTTGTTCGTGTGCAGGGTTGTGAGCACCAGATGGCCGGTCAGCGAAGCCTCGAGTGCGAGCTTCGCGGTTTCCTGGTCGCGAACCTCGCCGACGAGAACCACGTCCGGGTCCTGTCGCAGGATGGAGCGCAGGCCGCGGGAGAAGGTGAGGCCGGCTCGCTCGTGCACCTGCACCTGGGTGATCCCGCGGAGCTGGATCTCGACCGGGTCCTCCAGGGTCACGATGTTGAGCTCTGGCCGGCGCACCTGGGAGATCGCCGAGTAGAGGGTGTTCGTCTTGCCGGATCCGGTCGGACCGGTGATCAGGATGAGGCCCTGCGGGCTGGCGAGTACCCCGAGGAGAGTCTCGAGCTGCTGCTCGTCGAGGCCGAGTGAGTCCAGTCCGGGGACCGCGTCGGCCCGGCTGAGGATCCGGATCACGACCTTTTCGCCGTGGATGCTCGGCAGCGTGCTGACCCGGACGTCGACCATCGAACCGTCGATGTTGAGTCGGGCCCGACCGTCCTGCGGGAGCCGGCGCTCGGCGATGTCGAGGTTGGATAGCACCTTGATCCGGCTGACCAGGCCCCGGGCCGCCGAGCGGGGGACCTGCATGACCTCGCGAAGCAGGCCGTCGACCCGGTAACGGATCATCACATCGCCGACCTGCGGTTCGACGTGGATGTCACTCGCTCCGGTGCGGACCGCGTCGGCGAGGACGACGTTGACCAGCCGGACCGTCGGTGCGGATTCGACCGCGTTCTCCGGATCGACCTCCTCCAGCGCATCCTCGGTATCCATCGACTCGAGCACGCCGGCCAGCCCGGATGAGTCCTCGGTCAGCGACCAGATCCGCCCCAGCGCGTCACGGATCTGCGATTCCGGGGCCAGAAAGACCTGGATCCGACCCACCCCGGTGTAGACCCGGACGTCATCGATGGCCACCACGTCGGTGGGGTCCGCGACGGCGATCTTCAGGCCGCCGTCGCTGGTGCGGCTCAACGGGACCACCCCGTGGCGTTGGGCGACAGCCCGGGGCAGCAAACGGCCCACTCCGGCGTCCACTGGCGTCGTGCCGAGGTCGATGAGCTCGTAGCCGAGCGCGATCCCGAGGGCGGTGACGAGTTCCCGCTCGGTCAGGACTCCGCTGTCGACGAGCACGTGGCCGAGTCGGGCCCGCCGGCCGCCGCCGAGCGGCTGGGCCGAGCGTTGGGCCTCGAGGGCCGTGTCCAGCTGCTCCCGGGTGATCACGCCCTGCTCTACGAGCACCTCACCGAGGCGTCGGCGTTTCGTCCGCGGCGCCGCCTCGGGCGCAGCTGCGTGTGACTCCACAAGACCTATGTCGGCCGCCGGACCCTTCGGGTGAAGAGTCCGGCTCGACCCGAGCTGGTGGGTTGCCGGGCGCTGCCATCTGGCCGGAGCCCCCGCCGGCCGGTCGGGCGGCTAGCGTGTCCGGTCATGGGCATCCTTGATCGGTTCCGGCTCGACGACCGGGTGGCCATCGTCACCGGGGCCTCCTCTGGGCTGGGCGTGGCGTTCGCCGCCGCCCTGGCCGAGGCCGGCGCCGACGTCGCCCTGGGCGCCCGACGGGTGGACCGGCTCGAGGAGACCCGGGCGCTGGTCGAGCGGCACGGACGGCGGGCGATCTGCGTCGCTACCGACGTCAGCCGCCCGGCGGACTGCGACGCGCTGGTCGCGGCGACGATGGAGGCGTTCGGACGGGTCGACGTCCTGGTGAACAACGCGGGCATCGGCACGGCGGTGCCGGCCACCAGGGAGACGCCCGAGCAGTTCCGGGCCGTAGTGGACGTGAACCTCAACGGTTCGTACTGGATGGCCCAGGCCTGCGGACGGGTGATGCGCCCCGGGAGCTCGATTGTCAATCTCGGCAGCGTGCTCGGGTCGACGACCGCGGAATTGCCGCAGGCCGCGTATTGCTCGACCAAGGCGGCGATCATCGGCTTGACCCGGGATCTGGCCCAGCAGTGGACCGGGCGCAAGGGCATCCGGGTGAATGCCCTCGCGCCCGGGTTCTTCCCCAGCGAGATGACCGAGCAGTTCCCGGCCGGCTACATCGAGTCCCAGCTCGGTCGGGTTCCGGCCGGCCGGGCCGGGGAGCTGTCCGAGCTGTGCACCGCCTTGATCTTCCTCGCCAGCGACGCCGGCTCCTACGTCACCGGGGTCACCCTCCCCGTCGACGGTGGCCTGCTGGCCACGTGACCGAGCGCGTGCCGGCCGGCCGCCCGGCTCCCGGGCCGGTGCCCGCGGCGGTTGCCCGGCCGCCGCTCGGCGATGTCGCCCGGATGTCGCTGGCAGTCCTCGCCGTCTCCACCTCAGGTCCGCTCATCGCCGCAACCGTCGCGCCGGCCCTCGCCATCGCCTTCTGGCGCAACGCGCTGTCCGCGACCGTCCTGGTGCCGTTCGCCTGGACCCGGGCCCGCGCCGAACTGGCCGGCATGACCGGGCGGGAATGGCGGCTGGCGCTCGCCGCCGGCGGCCTGCTCGGCGCGCACTTCGCCACCTGGGTGCCCAGCGTCACCCTCACGTCGGTGGCATCGTCGACCGCGCTGGTCACCGTGCAACCGGTGTGGGCGGCCTTGCTCGCCCGCCGCCGTGGTCACGCCATCCCGCAGCGGGCCTGGATCGGCATCGTCGTCGCGGTCGCGGGGGCCGCGCTCATCACCGGCGCGGACGTGACCGTGTCGGCTCGGGCGCTCGCCGGGGATGGGCTCGCGCTCCTCGGTGGTCTGTTCGCGGCGGCCTACATCACGGTCGGGGGCGAGGTCAGGCGCAGCGTCTCGACCACCGCGTACACCACGGTGTGTTACGCGACGGCCGCGATGTCCCTGCTCGTCGTGTGCCTTGCCAGCGGTCAGGCCCTGACCGGCTATCCGGCCGCGAGCTGGTGGAAGATCCTCGGCCTGACGGTAGGCGCCCAGTTCCTCGGGCACAGCATGTTCAACGTGGTGCTGCGCACGACCAGCCCGACGGTCGTCGCCCTGGCGATCCTGTTCGAAGCCCCCGGCGCTGCGCTCATCGCCGGCCTCTGGCTCCACCAGCATCCGCGGGCGTTGGCCCTCGGCGGGCTGGCCATCTTGTTGCTCGGCGTCGCCGGCGTCATCCGGTCCGGAACCGCGGTCGCGCTGCCCGCGGAGTGAGGCCGGCCGGAAGGGGCGGAGGCGCCGCTCGGTAGCATCCGGCGGCAACCTCCCGCACCGGCAAGGAGTGCTTCGTGGCTGGCCCGCTCCGTCCCCGCCGTTCCTGCCTGGCCGTTCCCGGCAGCTCGCCGAAGATGCTCGGAAAGGCCCAGGCGCTCCCCGCCGACCAGGTGTTCCTCGACCTCGAGGACTCGGTGGCACCGCTGGCGAAGGAAGAGGCCCGGGCCAACGTCGTCGCTGCTCTCAACGACGGGGACTGGGCGCAGAAGACCCGAGTGGTCAGGGTCAACGACCTCACGACGAAATGGACCTACCGCGACGTCATCGAGATCGTCGAGGGTGCGGGGGCCAACCTCGACTGCATCATGCTGCCGAAGGTGCAGACCGCCGATCAGGTGGTCTGGCTCGATCTGCTGCTGACCCAGATCGAGAAGACCATGGGGCTCGAGGTGGGCCGGATCGGGATCGAGGCCCAGATCGAGAACGCGAAGGGTCTGGTCAACATCGACGCGATCGCCGGCGCCTCGCCGCGGGTGGAGACCATCATCTTCGGCCCGGCGGACTTCATGGCGAGCATCAACATGAAATCCCTGGTCGTCGGCGCGCTGATTCCCGACTATCCGGGCGATCCGTACCACTACATCCTCATGCGGATCCTGATGGCCGCCCGGACCTATGACGTTCAGGCCATCGACGGACCGTTCCTCCAGGTCTACGACGTGGACGGGTTCCGTGCGGTCGCGCGCCGCTCGGCGGCGCTCGGCTTCGACGGCAAATGGGTGCTGCACCCCGGGCAGATCGAAGCAGCCAACGAGGTGTACGCCCCCGGGCAGGAGGACTACGACCACGCCGAGCTGATCCTCGATGCCTACGAGCACTACACATCGGAGGCCGGCGGCAAGCGCGGGGCGGTCATGCTCGGTGACGAGATGATCGACGAGGCATCCCGGAAGATGGCCCTGGTGATCGCCGGCAAGGGGCGTGCGGCCGGACTACAGCGGACCCGGAAGTTCGAGCCGCCGGCTGGGTAACTCCCGATATCCGGTGCGCCGGTGGGACGCGAAGGCGCAGTGCCCGCCGGGCAGTCCGCCGCGGGAGGCATTACGGTCCGCCGGGATACTTCCGCAAAACCATCGGCCGGAAAGGATGGGTCATGGGCCGCCTGGCGCAGACCGAGGGACTGACCGACGTCCAGCGCGAGATCCTCACGACGGTACGCGAGTTCGTCGACAAGGAGATCCTGCCGAACGCGACCGACCTCGAGCACAAGGACGAGTTCCCGGACGCCATCGTCCATGGCATGCGCGAGCTCGGTCTGTTCGGGCTGATGATCGACGAGAGACACGGCGGCCTCGGCGAGTCGTTGCTCACCTACGCGCTCGCGGTAGAGGAGCTGTCCCGCGGTTGGATGAGCATCTCCGGGATCATCAATACCCATTTCATCGTCGCCTACATGTTGTGCCAGCACGGCACCGAGGAGCAGAAGGACAGGTTCCTTCCCCGGATGGCGACCGGGGAGTTGCGCGGCGCCTTCTCCATGTCGGAACCGGGTTGCGGATCGGACGTGTCGGCGATCACGACGAAAGCGGTACGCGACGGTGACGATTACGTCATCAACGGATCGAAGATGTGGCTCACCAATGGGGCCCGGGCCGGCCTGGTCGCCACCCTGGTGAAGACCGACGAAGGCGAAGAGTCGGTCTACCGGAACATGACGACCTTCCTGGTCGAGAAGGAGCCCGGTTTCGGTGCGGTCGGCAATGGGATCACGGTGCCACCGAAGATCGAGAAGATGGGCTACAAAGGGGTGGAGACGACCGAGTTGGTGTTCGACGGAACCCGGATCCCGGCCGACCTCGCCCTGGGAGGGGCGCCGGGTCGCGGTTTCTACCAGATGATGGACGGAGTCGAGGTCGGCCGGGTCAACGTGGCCGCGCGAGGTTGCGGGGTCGCGCAGCGGGCGTTCGAACTCGGGGTCGGATACGCCCAGCAGCGCGTGACCTTCGGGAAGCCGATCGCGCAGCACCAGGCGGTCATGTTCCGGCTGGCCGAGATGGCGACGAAGGTCGAGGCGGCACACCAGATGATGGTGATGGCGGCACGAAAGAAGGACGCCGGGGAGCGCAACGACCTCGAGGCCGGGATGGCCAAGTACCTGGCCAGCGAGTACTGCAAGGAGGTCGTCGAGGACGCCTTCCGCATCCACGGCGGCTACGGCTATTCGAAGGAGTACGAGATCGAGCGCCTCTACCGGGAAGCCCCGATGCTGCTCATCGGCGAGGGCACGGCGGACATCCAGAAGATGATCATCGGGCGGCGGTTGCTCGAGGACTACAAGGCGCAGAGCTGATGCAATTCGGCCGGTACTACGAGGAGTTCGAGGTTGGTGCCACCTACCGGCACTGGCCCGGCAAGACCGTGACCGAATACGACGACCATCTGTTCTGCCTGCTGACGATGAACCACCATCCGCTGCACCTGGACGCCAACTACGCGGAGAAGACCACAGACTTCGGCCGCAACGTCGTCGTCGGCAACTACATCTACTCGCTGCTCCTCGGGATGTCCGTGGCGGACGTCAGCGGCAAGGCGATTGCCAACCTCGAGGTGGAGTCGCTCCGCCATATCGCGCCGACGTTTCACGGCGACACGATCTACGGCGAGACGACCGTGCTCGACAAGGTTGAGTCGAAGTCGAAGGAAGACCGGGGTGTGGTTCACGTCGAGACCCGGGGATTCACCCAGGACGGCACCGTCGTGTGTGTCTTCCGGCGGAAGGTCCTGGTGCCCAAGCGCTCCTACGGTGAGGCGCGCGGCGGCGACCAGCCTGGTCGCCCGGAGGTACGCGCCGACTAGTCGCTTAGAGGTGCGGGCCGACGAATGGTCCGAGGTGCGGGCCGACTAGTCGCCCCGAGTGTGCAATTTCCGACGGTTTTCGGCCCGTGGCGAGCGTGATGCCCGTCGGAAATTGCACACTCGCCGATTCTGGGGCTACAGAACGCCCCATGCGGTCAGCGCGGCCACCAGCCCATCGGTCACCGGAAGCGTCGAGAGCTCAGCCGAATCGACCCAGCGGGCCGCGGCGGCGTCGTCGCCGGCCGCCAGCTCCCCGCCGACGACGGTGCATCGAAAGTCGGCGATTGCGTAGGTGACGCCGGCCGGACCCTCCAGCTCGACCTCGCCCACCAGCTCGCCCACGGATACGTCGAGCCCGGTCTCCTCCCGCAACTCGCGAACCAGTGCATCCGGGCTGGTCTCCCCGGGCTCGACCCGGCCGCCGGGCAACGACCAGCGGCCGGCCGCCGGTGGCCGGCCGCGCTGGACGACGAGCAGCCGGCCACCCTCGTCGTGGACGATCGCGCCGACGCAGGGAACCCGCACCGGCCGAGGCTAGCCGGACCGGTTTCCGGCAAGGGTTGACGTAGCCCCGGGCGGGCGCGATCTTGGGGCATGGCCCCGGCCCCGACCTGCCCGCGCTGCGAAGCCGCCGTGCGGCCGCCGGGGCTGTGGTCGAGTCAGTGGCAGTGCCCGCGGCACGGCCTGGTGCTTCCGTACACCGTGTACACCCATCTCGGGGCCGAGGCACTCCAGCACATCCGCTCCCGTGCCGCGGTGCCGCTGTGGCTGCCGAATCCACTGCCTCCGGGGTGGGTGGTCAGCGGGTTGGCCGCGGCGGGTGACGATCGCAGCGGAGCCCGGGCGACCGTGCTCGCCTGTTCCGGCCCCGGCCCGCTCGGTGGCGGCGCAGACCTGCTGCTCATCGCGGAGGAGCCGGGGGTCGGGCTGGGTGCGCGTTACGCCGGCCTGCCCGGCCCCGACCCGGGTGAGCAGTTCGATGACGGGCCCCCGGACGCAAAGGTGCAGGCGGCCGGGCACCCGACCGCGTTGTGGAACATCGCCGGCGCCGAGGATCGGGCGGTCTTCCTCGGCGAGGCAAAGGGATTGTGGCTTTGGGGGGTGCTCTGCCCGAGCAGCGCTGGCGTCCTGTTCTACGAGAACCTGGTCCTGGAAGACCTACGCGAACGCCAACTCGAGGGTGAGCTCGAATTCGGCAGCCCGACCCCGCTGCTCACTGCCCGGCCGGCCTGAGCCGCGTGCGCATCGACCTGCACTGCCACAGTTCTGCCTCGGACGGGACCGCCGCCCCCGCCGAGGTGGTGTCCCGGGCCCGGGCCGCCGGGGTCGACGTGCTCGCGCTCACCGACCACGACACGGTCGCTGGCCACCCCGAGGCGATCATGGAGCTGCCCCGCGGGCTCACCCTCGTGCCGGGTGCCGAGCTGTCCTGCGCCGTCGTCGACGGTGGCCGGCCGGTTTCCCTGCACCTGCTCGCCTACCTGTTCGATCCGGGGAACGCTGAGTTGGCGACCGAGCTCGACGCGCTGCGCTCCGAGCGGGTCCGCCGGGCCGCGGCGATGGTGGAGCGGCTGGTGGGTCTGGGAGCCCCGGTCAGCCTCGAGCAGGTTCTCCGGATCGCCGCCGGCGGGGCGATCGGCCGGCCGCACGTGGCGCAGGCACTGGTGGAGGCGGGTGTGGTCGCGGACCTCCCGGCCGCTTTCGGAGCCGATTGGATCGGATCGGGCGGTCGGGCGTACGTCCCCAAACGGGCGCTCGACCCGCTCCGGGCCATATCGCTGGTCCGAGCCGCCGGTGGGGTCAGCGTCTTCGCCCACCCGGGCGCTTCCCGGCGGGGCCCGCTGGTCAGCGACGCCGTCATCGCGGCGATGGCCGGGGCCGGTCTCGCCGGCCTCGAAGTCGACCATCCCGATCACGATCCGAGCACCCGGGACCGGCTGCGGGCACTGGCCGCCGACCTGGGCCTGGTCGTCACCGGATCCAGCGACGACCATGGACGGCCCACCGGCTACCGCTACGGCTGCGAGACGACGGCCGAAGCCGCTTACGCGGAGCTCATCGGCGCGGCGCACGGCGCGACGCCGATCGCCGCGTAGGGGGCGCGGTGCGGCACGCGAGCGGATTCGACCTGCGCCTGTTCGGCGAGGTGTTCATCACCCTTGTCGTGATCATGGACCCGGTCGGCACCATCCCGCTGTTCCTCGGGCTCACTAGTGGTCGACCGGGGAAGGCCCGCCGCCGGCTTGCCGCCCAGGCCGTCGCCGTCGCCGCCTCGGTGATCGCCGCATTCGCCCTGTTCGGGCAGCAGATCCTCGCCTACCTCGGGATCTCCGTGGCCGCGTTGCAGGGCGCCGGCGGTCTGCTCCTCGTGCTGGTCGCCCTCGAACTGCTCACCGGCGGCAGCGACAAGCCAGGGGAGCGGCCGGATGTCAACGTCGCGCTGGTTCCGCTGGGCACGCCGCTGCTCGCCGGGCCGGGGGCGATCGTCGCCACCATCGTCTTCGTGCGGGGCGGCCACGGCGTCCGGGACGCCGCGGCGATCGCGGCCGCCCTCGTCGCGGTCCACCTCGTCCTGTACCTGGCCCTGCGTTTTGCCGTCGTCATCCTCCGGGTGATCAGGGAGAGCGGAGTCCTCCTGCTCACCCGGATCTCAGGTCTGTTGCTCTCGGCGATCGCCGTTCAGTTGCTCGCCACGTCCGCGCTGGCCTTCGCCCGGAGCGCCTGATCGACCGGGTCAAGGGCGGGGCGCGACGGTGAACCGGCGGTGGGCGAGCGAGGGCATTCGGGAGCGCACCTCCGCGACCCGGTCCGCCGTGAGCTCGGCCGCGGCGACGCCCTCCCGGTCGGCCAGTCCAGCCACCTCCACCCCTAGCGGATCAACGACCAGGCTGCGACCCACGTAGTCCGGCGGCGGTTGACCGGCGGCCGCGACGTAACACGTGTTCTCGATGGCCCGGGCCCGGACCAAGGTCCTCCACTGGTCCTCCTTCACCGGTCCGGCGACCCACGCAGAGGGGACGGCCAGCATGGTCGCGCCGGCGTCGACCAGTGCGCGGCCGAGCTCCGGGAAGCGCAGGTCGTAACAGGTGAGCACTCCCACCTCGAGGTCGCCGACCGGTAATACGAGCAGGGCGTCCGGGCCGATCGGCGCGATTGCCAGTCGGTCGGACTCGACCCAGCCCAGCGCGTCGAACAGATGCAGCTTGCGGTATCGACCGATCAGACCTCGCTGGTCGACGGCGACGACCGTGTTGAAAACCCGGTCCCCGCGGATTGCTTCGAACATGCCGGCGAGGACGGTCACCCGATGCCGGTCGGCCAGTTCGGCGAGACCGGTGACGAACCTTCCGTCGAGCGGCTCGGCCACCGGCGCGAGGGGCCGGTCGGCGGGCCCAAACCCGTGCATTGCGGCCTCGGGGCAGACGATGAGCTCGGCGCCTGCTTCGGCGGCCCTGCCGATCAGACCGCCAAGGCGGGCCAGATTGTCCGCCTTGTCGTCGGACGCACGGAACTGCACCACGGCGACCAGCACCCGGTCCTCCCCTGCCTCTAGTCTGCGCGCATGTCGCAGCTCGTGGAGCGTATGCGCGCGTTCGGCCCGACGATCTTCGCAGAGGTGACCGCGCTCGCGCTGAAGACCGGCGCGGTGAACCTCGGCCAGGGGTTTCCGGACACCGATGGGCCGGCGAGCATGCTGGCCCGCGCGGTCGCCGGGATCAACGGCGGGCTCAACCAGTACCCGCCGGGACCTGGGATGCTGCCGTTGCGCCAGGCGATCGCGGCGCAGCGGCAGGCCCGCTACCGGACCGACTACGACCCGGCCGAGGAGATCCTGGTCACGGTAGGGGCCACGGAGGCCGTAGCCGCGTCGATGCTCGCGTTGTGCGAGCCCGGCGACGAGGTCATCGTCTTCGAGCCCTACTACGACTCCTACCCGGCGGTCATCGCCATGGCCGGCGCGATCCGCCGCCCGGTAACCCTCCGCCCCGACGGGCCCGGCGGCCGGTTCGCCTTCGATCCCGACGAGCTGCGGAACGCTGTCGGCCCCCGCACGAGGCTGATCCTGGTCAACACGCCGCACAACCCGACCGGTTCGGTATTCAGCCGGGCCGAGCTGGACGTCATCGCCGGCCTCTGCCGCGAACACGACCTCCTCGCGGTCACCGACGAGGTCTACGAGTATCTGACCTTCGACGGCGCCCAGCACATCCCGCTGGCCACGTTGCCCGGGATGCGGGAACGGACCGTTTCGGTGTCCTCGGCGGGGAAGACCTTCTCGGTCACCGGTTGGAAGGTCGGCTGGATCTGCGCGCCTGCCGAGCTGATCCGGGCGGTGACGACGGTCAAGCAGTTCCTCACGTTCACCGCCGCCGGGGCGTTCCAGGCCGCCGTTGCCGGTGCGCTCGTCGATGAAATGAACTGGGTGGAGCGGTTGCGCGCCTCGCTCCAGGAGCGCCGGGACCGGCTCAGCGCGGGGCTCGAGGGGATCGGCCTGATCGTGCACCGGCCGGCCGGGACCTACTTCGTCCAAGCCGACGTCCGGGGGATCGGGATCGAGGACGGGGAGACGTTCGCCCGGGCGTTGCCTGAGGCCGCCGGGGTCGCCGCGATCCCGACCTCGCTCTTCTACGACGAGCCAGGAACTGGCCGACCGTTCGTCAGGTTCGCGTTCTGCAAGCAGGACGAGGTTCTCGACGAGGCGGTCCGCCGGCTGGCGGCCCACGCCGCGGACCTCCGCGGAGCCTAGGTGGCCGCGGCCAGCCGGCGCCGGGCTGCCCGGACGTGCGGCCCCTCTCGGACCGTGGCCGGCAGCGCTCGAAGTCCGGCGGCGAGGATTCGCAGCTGGCTGGTGGCCAATAGGTCGACTACGCCCAGACCGGGCAGGCCGTAGAGCCGGCGAACCCATGGCGGGAGCAGCGCCCAGGCGAGCGCGGCGATCCCGGCCCAGGCCGGGCGGAGCGGGAGCAGCTTGCTCGGCATCGGAGGGTGCAGCACGAAGCGGGCGGTGGCCCGGACCCGCTCGTCTGCGAGCAGCGACGGGCGCATCGCCGCAAAGTAGTCGGCGAGGGCGCTGACCGAGGCGGGGATTTCGCCGAGCTCCAGGCCGACGACCGCCGCTGCTCGGGTTTGTTCGGCGAGGTAGCGGTCGGCGTCCCGGTCGTCAAGCCGGCCGCCGGACCGGCGGTAACTCGAGAGGAACGAGTCGACCTCGCAGCAGTGCACCCAGCGCAGGAGGTCCGGATCACTCGCCCGGTATCGCCGGCCGCTGACCCGGTCCCGTCCCTCGACCCTCGCATGCAGTTGGCGGACCCGGGCCCCGAGCCGTTCGACGTCCGCCCGGGGCCCGAAACTCACCGTGCCGACGTAGTTGGCGGTCCGCATCAGCCGGCCCCAGGGGTCCGAGCGGAAGTCCGAATGCTCGAGTACCCCGGCCATCGCGGCCGGGTGCACGGCCTGAAGGAGAAGGGCGCGCAGGCCGCCAACCCACATCACCGGATCGGCATGGACCCGCCAGGTCACGCTGCCCGGCGGGAACAGGCCGTCGTAGCCGTCCATCCTCTGCCAAGCGTCGCATGGCCCCCTCAGCGGCCGCTGGCCGCCCAGAAGTCGATGAGCAGGCGCCCGGTGGGCTCAGGCGCCTCACATGCCGGTGAGTGCATTGCCCCGGGCACGACCGCGTACCGGGCGCCGAGGCGGTCGGCCATCGCCGCCTGGACGTCGGGCGGCCACGCATCGTCCCCCTCGCCGTGCAGGACGAAGATCGCCAATCCGATGGCCGAAAGGTCCGCCACCCGGTCGGGAGCGGTGAGCAGTTGGTCACCCATGGCGACCAACCCGACCGGGTTGGTGCCGAAGTGCCGGCGTCGCAGGAAGTCTCGGATGTCCGGCGGCAGGTTGGCTCGGCGCGGGTCGCCAGCCTCGACGATCTCCCAGAGCCCGTCGACCCCACGCTCGGCGAGCAGGCCGGGAAGCATCTCGATGCCAGCCGCCCGGCCGCCGCCGATCGCCCCAGGGCCCGAGCCCAGCAGGGTCAGCGAGAGCACGCCGCGTGGGTCGTCGAGCACGACCTGGCGGGCGACGAGGCCGCCGAAGGAGTGCCCGACCAGGTGCACGCCGGTGCCGTCGGCGACGTGGTCGACGACTGCGCGGACCCCGGCAGCCAGCGATTCGATGGTGTACCCGGCGGGCTCCTCCGGTCCGGGGCTCTCGAACTGTCCGGGCAGGTCGATGGCGGTCGCCGGATGGCCCGCTGCGGCGAGCAGCGGGAGCAGCGGAAGGAAATCCTCCTTGCTGCCGGTGAAGCCGGGGACCAGGACGACCCGGGCTCTGCCGCCGGGGCCGGGGGAGGCGTCGAGGGTGGCGAATTCACCGGGCGGGGGAGCGGCGCGCGGGCGCAGGCAACCGGCCCGCACGCCGCGCGGCAGCGCGACGGACGGGGGCAGGCTCACGGGCACTCGCTCTCCGGACCGATGGCGGGCAGCCCGGTCCCGAGCGTACTGCTGCCGCGACCGGCGCTGGGGGAGCCCGCAGTGGTGATCACCCGCGACCAGTTGCGATCCGGACCGCGATGGCGTTGACTCCGCCGCATGACGGTGACTACGCCCTCGGGGGTCGGGGACGCCGCTCCCGACCCGGAGCTTCCCCTCCGCCAGGCCGAGACGCGGCTGTTGGCCCGGTACGAGGCGGCGCTGCCGCGGCCGGTGATCCGAGCGGCCGTCGACGAAGCGCGCCGGGCCCATCGGGGGGCCCGGGTGCAGAACTACGTCGGCTTGCTCGTCGAACGAGCCGCCCGGACCCGACTCGAAGCGCTCTCGCACGGTCCGCGGCGCGGCTGATCCCGCGACGGCCCGGCCACGGCTTGCCGGAACGGCCGGTGCCGATCAGACTCGGGCAGAGCCGGCATGAAATACCGGCGCGAACGCAACTTGACCCCGGAACCCGGAAGGACCGCCGTGACCGGCAGCCCGCGGCGAACGATCGCCGTCGCCAACCAAAAGGGCGGCGTCGCCAAGACGACAACGGTCGCCTCGCTCGGGGTGGCCATCGCCGACCTCGGCCGGCGGGTGCTGCTCGTCGACCTGGATCCGCAGGCCTGCCTGACCTTCTCGCTCGGTCTCGACCCGGAGGGCCTCGAACTCTCCGTTCACGATGTCCTGCTCGGGCGGGTGTCCGCCGGCATGGCGGTGCACGCGACCGGCGACGGGCCCGACCTGTTGCCGTCGACGATCGACCTGGCCGGCTGCGAGACCGTCCTGCTGACGAGGACGGGGCGCGAGTACGCCCTGCGCAGCGCGCTCGAGGAGTTCGCCGACGACTACGACCTGGTGTTGCTCGACTGCCCGCCGTCCCTCGGGGTACTGACGATCAACGCGCTCACCGCCGCCGACGAGCTGCTCATTCCGCTGCAGTGCGAGACCCTCTCGCACCGGGGGGTCGGCCAGTTGCTCGACACGGTGCACGACGTGCAGCGGCTGACCAACCGCGACCTCCAGGTCCTGGGTGTGCTGCCGACCCTGTTCGACGCACGGACCTCGCATGGCCGGGCGGTCCTCGCCGACGTCGCCGACCGCTACGCGCTCAAGGTGCTCGAGCCCGCCATCGCGAAGTCGATCCGATTCGCCGAAGCCCCGGCCACCGGCCGTTCGATCCTTCGCACCTCGGATCGCACGCCCGGTGCTCAGGCCTACCGGGAACTCGCTCGTTGGCTCGCTGGTGAATGCCCGGGTCCGCCCGCGGTGCTCGAGATCCCCGATGTCGCGCTGCCGGCCGGTGCGGAGGCCGGCGAATGAACCGCGGCTTCGATCGGCTACGGCCGCGCACGCCTTCCGTCACTGGGCTTGGACCCGGCGACTACGAGGCGCCGCACGACGCGGCGGGCAAGCGTGCCCTGTTCTCGGCAGGGGACGTCCTGCCGGCCGCCGGCGCGGTGAGCATCGACTGCTCGGCCTGTGGGGAACGGACGGCGCTGTCGCCGGCGCGCGCGTTGCGCGCCGCGCTTCCTAGCGTGCACCTACCGGTCCTGCGCCGGGACTATCCCTCCTGGATGCGCTGTCCGGCCTGCACCCGGCGGACCTGGGTCCGGGTCGGCCTGCATCTCTAGCGACCCCGTCAGCCGGACAGCCCGAGCGTGGACATCCGCTCGCTGTGGCGGTCGGTCAGCCGGCTCAGCAGCCGGGCCACCTCGGCGAAGTCACCGCTCCCGCCGACGATCAGACGGGCCAGGCCGTCCCGCTCGATGGCGATTCGCTGGGCCTGGGTGAGCGCCTCCCCGACCAATCGGCGGGCCCACAGCGCGAGCCGTCCGGCGAGTGCGGGCTCCTCGGCGATCGCCGCCCTGACCCGATCTACGGCGAAGGTCGAATGCCCGCTGTCGGCGAGCACCTCGAGGACGAGATCGCGGGTGGGCTCGTCGACGTATTCAGCGACTTCCCGGTAGAAGTCGGCGGCGAACCCGTCGCCGACGTAGGCCTTGACCAGCCCCTCCAGCCAGTCTCCGGGGGCCGTCGAGTCGTGAAAGGCGTCCAGCGGCTCGACGAACGGCCCCATCGCCTCCTCCGGATCGACCCCCATCGCGGCCAGCCGGGTCTGCAACTTGCGGAAATGACCGAACTCGGCAACTGCCATCTGGCCGAGCGCGGCCTTGTCGTCGAGCGTCGGCGCGAGCCGCGCGTCGTCTGCCAGCCGTTCGAACGCGGTGATCTCACCGTAGGCCAGTACCGCCAGGAGGTCGGTGACCGCGGCCCGGAACGAGACCTCGTCCATCCCGGGAGGCAACTCGCCGGTGGACCCCATAGCCGGACACTACAAGGCGAGTTCCTCGGCGCCGGTTAGACTGAGCGCAACGTCACGAGGCCAAGCCGGTCGCGCGGCGCCGATGTGACAGTTCGCGGAGCGCTTCAGGCGCACGCTGGCCCCCCGGATGCGACCGGGTGCGGGCCGGCGGACACGCCCGCCGGGTGGCCTCCGCCGTGATGGAGGCTGCTCTGACTACGTTCGCCGACCTAGGCGTACTCCCCGAGACCGTCGACGCGCTCGCCGCCGCGGGCATCGTCGAACCCTTCGCCATCCAGTACCTGGCCATCCCGCTGGCCCTCGAGGGCCACGACCTCATCGGACAGGCGCGCACCGGAACCGGCAAGACGCTGGCCTTCGGTGTCCCGCTGCTGCAGCGACTCACCTTGCCCGGTGACGGTGGCGTGCAGGCCCTCGTCGTCGTACCGACCCGGGAGCTCTGCGTCCAGGTGACGGGTGACATCGCGCTCGCCGGACGGACCCGGGGCACCCGGGTGCTCGCCGTGTATGGCGGTCGCTCCTACGAGCCGCAGGTCGAGGCATTGCGCAGCGGCGTCGACGTCGTCGTCGGCACCCCCGGCCGGCTGCTCGACCTGTCCCGGCAGAAGGCGCTGGACCTGAGCCGAGTCCGGGTGCTGGTTCTCGACGAGGCCGACGAGATGCTCGATCTCGGCTTCCTGCCCGACGTCGAGCGGATCCTGACCTTCATCCCGGCCGACCGGCAGACCATGCTCTTCTCCGCGACGATGCCCGGTCCGGTCGTGACGCTGGCCCGCCGCTACCTTCGCCAACCCACCCACCTGCGAGCCGAGGCGCCGGAGGAGAGCGCCACCGTTCCCACCACCCAGCAGCACGTGTTCCGGGCGCACGCGATGGACAAAGTCGAGATGCTGGCCCGGATTCTGCAGGCCGAACGCCGCGGGCTAGCCATCGTCTTCTGCCGGACCAAGCGGACCGCCGCCCGGGTCGCGGAGGATCTGGGCACCCGCGGTTTCGCCGCCGCCGCGGTGCACGGCGACCTCGGCCAGGCGCAGCGGGAGCAGGGCCTGCGCGCCTTCCGCAGCGGAAAGGTCGACGTGCTGGTGGCGACCGACGTCGCGGCCCGCGGGATCGACATCAGCGGCGTCACCCACGTCGTGAACTACCAGTGCCCCGAAGACGAAAAGACCTATCTCCACCGGATTGGCCGGACCGGCCGGGCCGGCGGCTCGGGGATCGCCGTCACCCTTGTCGACTGGGACGACATCCCCCGTTGGCAGCTGATCAACACGGCGCTAGCGCTGCCGTTCGACGACCCGCCCGAGACCTACTCGACCTCAGAGCACCTTTATGCCTCGCTTGATATCCCGGCCCGGGCTACCGGGGTACTGCCCCGCGAAGCGCGGGTCCGGGTCGGTCTCGGCGCCGAGCGCATCGAAGACCTTGGCGAGACCGGCCGTACCCGCAGCCGGCCGGCGCAGCCCCGGCCGGCGGAGCCGCGGCCGGCCGAGCGGGCGCGCGGGGAGCGGACCCGCACCCGAACCGGCCGCGGGGCGGGCGCGGTGGTCACCCCGGTCAGCGCCGCCGACCCCGCCCGACCGCGGCGGCACCGGCGCCGGCGTCGGGCCAACTCCGGCGGCGAGGCCGGCAGCGTCCCGTCGTCGGCCGAAGAGACGGCCTGAGCGTTCAAGGCGGCCTTTTGCCGCGCCGACCTTAGGGGAAACCCGAGGAGGCGTCGTGGTGCTACGGACGGTGCATGGTGGGCGGCGGGCGGAGTCCGGCGCTGACCTGCGGACCTGGCTGACCCAGCTGACGGGCTGCCCGCCGGTCACCGAGACCGTGTTGCTGGCCTGCTCCGCCGACGCGCACCAGGACGAGCCATCGACCTGGTTCTACGTCGAGGCCGATCGCGACAGCGGCGTGGCCCGGCGGCGGTGCCTCGCCTGCGGTCGGGTCGCTGCGGTCCTCGACTCCGAGGAGCACTGGACGCATCCGCCGGTCTGGTCCTGCACGGGGTGCAGCAACTCCATCGTCGAGGTCGCCGCGGGACTGGCGGTCGCCGGCGGTGCTGTGACCTGGGTGGCGATCGGCGTGCGCTGCGTGGACTGCGGCACAGTCGCTGGGGTCACCGACCTGCACGTGGCCAGTAGGCCGCTCGGCGAAGTCGTCGCGGAGATCTAGGACTCCGGAGCGGCCACGCGCGAGGGACCCGCGGCGCATCGGGGCCACCCGCAACGCCGCCGCCTTCCGGCCGGCGCCGCCCTGGGCCTACAGGGTCCCGAAGCCGACCCGTCGACCCTCGGCCTCGGCAATCTCGACGTAGGCGAGTTTGGCGCTCGGGATCAGCACCCGCCGGCCCTTCTCGTCAACCAGGTTCAGCACGCCAGCCGGGTCGGCGAGCGCCGCACCGACCGCCTGCTCGACCTCGGCCGGCGACTGCGCACTCTCGAGGACAATCTCCCGGGGCGCGAACTGCACGCCGATCCTGACTTCCACGCCGCCGCCTCGCCCTCTCGCGGCTCCGCATCGGAGCCGTCCAGCCTGGAGGCTATCCCGCGGTCACGGGTTGCGCGGAAAGCCGGAGATCCCACGCCAGGCCAACGCTGTCAGCAACTCGACGGCACGGGCCTTGGGCACACTGCCGGCCGAGGACAGCCACCAGCGCGCGGACACCTCGGCCAGCCCGGCGAGCCCACACGACAACAGCTCCGACTCCTCGCGCTGGAGTCCGGTGTCGCGCGCGATGGTGTCGGCGATCGCCTCGATGGAAACCTGGAGTGCCCGTTCGACCCGCGCGCGGACCACCGGCTCGTTGCGCAGATCGGACTCGAAGACGAGCCGGAACGCGCCCCCCTCGTCGCCGACGAAGTCGAAGTACGCCGCGATGCTCGCCTGCACCCGGGCTCGGTTGTCCGGCGTGGAGGCGAGAGCCCGGTTGACCCCTCGTTCGAGGGAAGCCACATGCTGGTCGAGAAGCGCCAGGTATAGCTCGAGCTTGCCCGGAAAATGTTGGTACAGCACGGGTTTGCTGACGCCGGCTCGTTCGGCGATGTCGTCCATCGCGGCGGCGTGGTAACCATTCGCGACGAAGACTTCCTGGGCAGCTCCGAGCAGCTGGGTGCGCCGGGCCGAGCGCGAGAGCCGGCTACGGGGACGGGCTTGCGAACCGCTCGTCACGCTGCCCCTCGTCGCTGCGTCGGGCGCAGCGCCTCGCGCGCCCACGGCCGAGCCTACCGGAGGCTCACCAGGAGGCGGTGCCTAGCGGTAGTCCTCGTCGCCTTCGACGATCACGTCCTGCTCGGCCGCGTCCGCGTCGTCGGCCTCGAGCGGCCGCTCCCGCCGATCGGGCTCCGCCACGTCCTCGACGGTCTGGGCCTGCTCGACGACGTCCGCCTCGGCGGCCTCGAACTCGCTCACGGGCACTCCGTCTCGTCGCGTTCGTTCCCCGCGGCCAGCATGCCGCAGGGCGCTTCAGCCCAGCCGACCGGGATCGTCGAAGACGGCGTCGAACAGGTCGCCCAAGGTTGCCACCCGGTCGAGAGCGTCGGCGGAAAGGAAACGCAAGCCGGCGGGGTTTCCGGACTCCGCGGCCGCCTCGACCTCGGCCCAGGTCACCGGGGTCGAGGCCGTCGGCTCGGGTTGGGCCCGAAGTGAATAGGGGGCGACCGTCGTTTTCGCCGCGTTGTTCTGGCTCCAGTCGACGAGCACCTTGCCCCGACGCACCGCCTTCGTCATCGAAGAAACGACGAGCCCCGGGTGGTGTCGCTCCAGGCCTTCGGCGAGAACCCGGGCGTGCCGGTGGACCACTTCCCAGGCGGCGCTGCCATCCAGTCCGGCGTAGAGCTGGAGTCCCTTTCCGCCGCTCGTCTTAGGCCACGCATGCAGACCGTCGGCGGCCAGCGCGGCCCGGGCCAGCAGGGCGACCCGGGCGCACTCGACCAACCCGGCCGGAGGGCCGGGATCGAGGTCGACGACCAGCCGATCCGGATTCATCGGGCGCCCGTCGTCGTCGACGCGCCACATCGGGACGTGCAGTTCGAGGGCGGCCAGGTTGGCCAGCCAGACCAGTGTTGCCGTCTCTTCGACGACGAGGTAGTCGATGCTCTCCCGGCTACGGGTCGATCCGGGACTGGGCAGCCGGACCTTGCGGACCCAATCGGGGGTGTGCGACGGGGCGTTCTTTTCGAAGAATGTCGTGCCGTCGACGCCATTCGGGAATCGGCGCACGGTCAGCGGCCGGCCAGCGAGGTGGCGGAGGAGCACCGGGGCGATCCGCGTGTAGTAGTCGATGACCGCGGCTTTCGTGGTTCCGGCCGCGGGGTAGAGCACCTTCGCCAGGTTGGACAGCGAGAGCCGACGGCCTTCGACCTGCACCGTCACCTTCTCCGGCGCGCTCAACCGCCCACTTCCTGTTGCACGTCCGCTGGCGGCCGGACGGTGGCTGAGCCCCGGGCCAGCCGCTCGTTGGTAGGGGCTTCCCCGTGGCGGGCGAGCGCAACCGCGCCAGCGACGGTGCACACGAAACCGATCGCGGCAAGTCCGACGTAGCCGTGACGTGGATGGTCGTGCAGCAGCGCGACGCCGATCGCGGCCGGGACGAGGGTCTCCGTGACGACGACCGCCGCGGTGACCCGAGTGACCGTGCCGCGCTGCACGGCGGTCGCATAGAGCAGGATTCCCAGGAGACCGGCCGCCATCATCGCCCAGGTCGCCGGGTCGGTCACCAGCCCGAGCAGGGAACGCGGGTGATGCAGGATCCGGGCGCCGATCCCGGACGCGCCGTAGGCGAGCCCGGCCAGCACCCCGAGCGCCCAGCTACCCGGACCCGGTCCGGTCCGGGTGGCCCGGCCGGCGAGGAAGGCGACCGCGCCCAGCAGACCGACACCGAGGAGCAACGCCGTCCGCCCGCCGAGGTCCACACCGGCCGGTCGGTTCCGTGCGGAGGAGATGGCGAGCATCGCGAGGCCGGCACTGACCAGGGCGATCGCCAGCCACTCCCGGGCCTGCAGCCGGGCCCGAAGGAATGCGGCCGCGAGCAGGGCCGTGACCGCGAGACTCGCCGAGATCGCAGCCTGGACCACGAACAGCGGCAGACTGCGCAGCGCCGCCAGGGACAGTGCGAAGCCGAGCCCGTCGAGGCCGAGCCCGGCGATGAACATCCAGGAATGGACCAGTCGCCACAGCATCCGAACGTCGACCGACTGGGCACGCTGGGTTCGGCGGGCGCCGATGGTCTGAAGGATCGTCGCGACCCCGTAGGCGATGGCGGCGGCGAACGCCCCCGCGAGGCCCCAGTGCACGCAGTGGACGGTAACCCGTCCGTTTCGGAGCGGGGCCGCGGCCCGGCGTAGCTGCCGGATCAGCGGGGTAGGATGATCTTGACGATCGGCGATCCGGACCTGGCGAGGCGGGCATGCGCAGCATCTGGAAAGGGGCCATCTCGTTTGGCCTGGTCACGATTCCGGTCAAGCTCTATTCCGCCACGGACGTCAAGGACGTCAGCTTTCACCAGGTCCACCGCGCCGACGGAGGCCGGATCCGCTTCAAGCGCGTGTGCTCGATCGACGGCGAGGAAGTGCCCTTCTCCGACATCGCCAAGGGCTACGAGCTGGGCACCGGAGAGGTCGTCATGCTCGGCGACGAGGACTTCGCCGACCTGCCGTTGCGGACGTCGAGGTCGATCGATGTGCTGACGTTCGTCCCGCTCGATCAGGTCGACCCGATGTACTTCGAGCGCAGCTACTACCTCGAGCCGGAGACCGCCGGCACGAAGCCATACGTTCTGCTGCGCGAGGCGCTCGAGCAGTCCGGGCGGGTTGCCCTGGTCAAGGTGGCGCTCCGGCAGCGCGAGACGCTGGCCGCGCTTCGGGTCCGGGACGGGGTGTTCGTGCTCGAGACCATGCTTTGGCCGGACGAGATCCGAACACCGGACTTCGCATTCCTCGACGAGGAGGTGCCGGTCCGCCCGCAGGAGCTCGCGATGGCCGTTTCGTTGATCGAGACGCTGGCCGGCGACTTCGATCCGATGGCCTACACCGACGACTACCGGTCGGCGCTCCAGGAGCTGATCGAGGCGAAGATTGCCGGCCGGGACGTGGTCGCTCCCGCCGAGCCGACCCAAACCGGCGGGGCCGTGGTCGACCTGATGGCGGCGCTGCGGGCCAGCGTCGAAGCCGCCCGGGGGGGCCGGTCCGATGCCAGCCCAGCGCCGTCGCAACCCGCATCCGCACCCGGGACGGCGTCGAAACGGGGCAAGGCCAAGACCGCGGCCGCCCCCCGGGGGGCTCGAGCGACCCCCGCCACCGCCGGCGAATCGCCGCGCAAAGCCGCTCCGACTCGGAAGGTATCGGCCAAGAAGACGGCGAAAAGGACATCGACCCGCCGTTCTGCCTGACCGCCCCCGGGCGCCGGTGCTCAAGGCGACCCCCAGACCGGTCGACACCCCGACGAGGGGTTGATCAACCCATCCGCGTCCATTGGGGGCAGTTGAGGTGACGCTCACCGACTACGCCGAGATCGTGGCTGCGCTGCGCGCGGTTCCGGGCGTGGCCGACGCGGACGTCGAACCCGACGAAGAAGGCGGCGGGCTGGGGCTTCTCCGGCTCGGCCTAGCCCCTGGTGTCGACGAGGTCCAAGTGGCGACCAGCGTGGGCCGTCTGCTCCGCGAGCGCTTCGGCCTCGGCGTGGACGCCGACCGGGTGCAGCTCGTCGAGGATACGGCTACCCCCGAGCCACCGACCCTCCCCGAGGGCACCGGCGGCCGGCCGGCGATCACCCGGATGCAGCTTGTTTCTTCAGGGCTCGATGTAACCGCGATCGTCACGCTGCGGCACGGCAGCTCGTCGGCCTCCGGGGAAAGCACCGGCACGGCCACCCAGTCCGGCGTCCAGCGCGCGGTTGCCGGCGCAACCCTGCGGGCGCTTGAGGGTCTGCTGGACCGGAGGGCCCGATTCGAACTCGAACACGTCGAGATCTCCAACACCGGGCGGCACCGTACCGTGCTCGTTTCACTGACCATGCTGTCGAATTCCGGCAGCGAGCGGCTCACCGGATCGGCCACGGTCCGCGAGGATGTCCGCCAGGCCTGCATCCGGGCCACCCTCGATGCGGTCAACCGACGACTCGAGCCGATGCTGCACTGAGCCCCTCACGCCCGCCCGCCGGCGGCTGCGGAGCACCCTTTCGTAGGTTGATCCCATGCCGGGAACGATCTGCCTGCAGGGCGGCGCCGAATTCGGGGATCTCTGCCGTCCGATGGACCTGGACCTGTTGGCCCGGGCGGACGGCGGACCGGTCGTCGTCGTGCCCTTGGCCGCGGCCGTGGGGCGGGAGGCGGAGCTGGCCGGCCGGCACGGTGTCGAGCACTTCGCCGGTCTGGGTGCGGTCAGCGCCGTCGTCGCCCCGGACGCGCGCTCTGATCCCGGCGCGGCCGAGGCCGCGTTCGCCATCGCCCGGTTGCTCGTGCTTCCGGGGGGTTCGCCGGGGCGGTTGTTGGACGCTCTGCGGCACACCGGAGCCGATCGCTGGCTCGATGGGGTCCTCGAACGTGGCGGCGTCGTCATGGGGGCCAGCGCGGGGGCGATGGTCCTCGGGGCGGTGACCCTCCGCCCCGGTGCCCGCCCCGGTTTCGGACCCGGGCTCGGCCTCCTGCCCGGGCTCGCCGTCGTCCCGCACGCGTCCGACGATGTCGACCGGTTGCAGACGGTCCGGGCGATGGTCGGCACCGCGGTCGTGGTCGGAATCCCCGAGTGCGCCGGGATCCGGATCGACCCCGACGGCTCGTGGACCGGGATGGGCGCGTCGGCTAGCACCGCCGTCGACGCGGCCGGACCGCGCCGCCTCGAGGTGGGGGCGACGTGGGCGCTCCCGTGAGCCTGCGCGAGCTCCCCGGCCCGGATGCGCCACCGCTCGGACCGTGGGCCGGATCGCTGCTCGACGCCGGCACCGGCGCCCGGGTGTTCGTCCGCCGGGTCCCGGACAGCACCGGTGCGGAGCCTGCCGTGTTCGTCCACGGCCTCGGCGGCGCCGCGACGAACTGGACCGACCTGGCGTGGCTCCTCGCCGACGTGGTCGACGGTTACGCGGTCGATTTGCCGGGCTTCGGCTACAGCGAACCGGCTGCCGACGGCCGCTACCGGCTCGACGCACATGTCGACGCAGTGCAAGGGGTCATCCGCCGGCTCGAGCGCGGCGCGGTGCATCTGTTCGGCAACTCGCTGGGCGGCGCGGTGGCCGTCCGGCTCGCAGCGGATCATCCCGACCTGGTCCGCTCGCTCACCCTCGTCTCCCCGGCGCTGCCCGATCTGACCCCGTGGCGGCTGCACGACCCGAGGTTGTTGGTGCTGCTGACCCCCGGCGTGCGCGGGATCGCGCAACGCCGACTTTCGTCCGTGCCGGCCGCCGCGCGGGCTCGGCGGATGCTCCGGCTCTGCTACGCCGACCCGACCCGCGTGCACCCGGACCGGGTCGACCAGGTGATCGCGGAGATAGAGCGACGGGACCGGGTGAGCTGGGCGAACCGGGCCCTCCTCGGCTCCCTCGACGGGTTGGCCCGGGCCAACCTCGAGCCGGGATCGCGTTCCCTGTGGCGGCAAGCGGCCGCCCTCGAGGTCCCCACCCTGTTGCTCTGGGGACGCAAGGACCGGCTGGTGAACGTCGCTGTGGGACACCGGGCACACCGGCGGATCCGCGGGTCGAAGCTCGTCATCTACCCCGACTGCGGGCACGTGGCCCAGCTCGAGGCCCCAGAACGGGTCGCCGCCGAGGCGTGGCGCCACGTCACAGCGGCCCGATAACCGGGGATACTGCGATCCGGACAGGAGGGAGCAGGCCGTGACCGACTTCGGACCTGGGGGGGCGCCGTTCACCGACCCCCCCGCGGAGGCACCTGCCGGCTCGCCGATGGCTGAGCGGATGCAGCAACTGCTCTCGCGTGCAGTCGAGGACCAGATCTCCGAGCAGCGCCAGTTGGCCGTCATCGTCGGCGAGATCCGCGGGTTGTTGGCCCGGCTGCCCGAGGAACTGCGGATCGCCGCCGGCGGGGCACTTATCCAGCAGACGCAGCAGACCCAGCAGGCCGTCGCGGCGGTAGCGGCCGTCACCTCCCGGGTGGAGGAACTCGGCGGCCAACTCACCCACCTCGCGTCCGCCGACGCGGTGGCGCTGCTTGCCGCGCGGATCGACGAGCTCGGGGTTCGAGTCGACCGATTGGCCGGCGGCGAGCTCCTGACCGCTGTCCTCGACCGGCTCGACACCCTGTCCGGCAGATTCGACGGGGTCCACGGTCGACTGGAGGGAATCCCCGGCGAGGTCGCCGGGTCGGTGCGCAATGAATTCGGCCCGGTCCTCGACCGGCTCAGCCGGGTCCAGCGCGGGCTCGCCGACGGCGAGACCCGGATCGCGGCTCGGGTGGATGAGGCGGTCCTCGCCCTGGCTGACGCGCTGCTCCGCAGACGGTCCCGGCCGGCCGGCTCCGGCAAAGCCGCGGCGGAGCCGCCCGGGCCGGTCGAACTGCCGGTCGAACCGCCGGTCGAGCCGCCGGTGGTCGAACCGCCCGGGCCGGCCGAGCCTCAGGTGGCCGAACCTCCGGTGGTCGAACCGCCGGCCGAACCGCCCGTGGCCGAACCGCCCGGGCCGGCCGAACCGCCGGTGGCCGAACCCATCGATGCAGTGACACGCACCGACGAGCGTTTGCTCGACGACGCGGACGCCGACCCCGAACCGGCGCCGTTCACCGGTCATCTGCTCCAGGACGAGCCGGCTGATGCCGCGCCCAGTCCGGAGTCGACCAGACACCCATGGTCCTACCCCGAGTCCGGTCCGGATTCTGTCGCGCCGCCGGTCAATGCGGCGCAAGCGGCGGCAGAGAGCCCGGCCGAGCAGTCGGACGAACCGCGCCGACGGCGGCCCTGGTGGCGTCCGGGGGACTGACGGAAGGCCGCCGGAAGGCTGACGCAGAGGCAGGCGGACAGGTAGCCGGACAGGTAGGCCGGACAGGCCGCGGGCCGGACCGCCCCCGTGGCCGGCCTGGCCCGCAGCCTCGCGCGGTCAGGACTTGAACGCGTCCTTGACTTTCTCGCCGGCTTGCTTGAGGTTTCCGGCGACCTGGTCACCCTTGCCCTCTGCCTGCCACTGATCGTTGCCGGTGGCCTTGCCGACCTTGCGCTTCGCGTCGCCCTTGAGTTCCTGCGCCTTGTTCGAGAGCTTGTCGGCCGCGCCCATCTCGTCTCCTCGGTTCGTGGTGCTTCCGCCACCTGGTTACTGCCCGCGGCGCGCCCGGCGAAACGGAACAATCGCGCGGTGGCGAGGGTTTCCCCCTCGCGAGGGCGGTCTGCCAGGCTGTCCCCAAACGCTGTCTACGAACGCTGTCTACGAACGAGGTGCATCGTGGCGTTGCCGCCGCTGGTCGAGCCGGCCGCAGACCTGACCACGGATGAGATCCGGCGCTATTCCCGGCATCTGATCATTCCGGACGTCGCGATGGACGGTCAGAAGCGGCTCAAGCACGCCAGGGTGCTCGCGGTCGGGGCCGGGGGGCTCGGCTCGCCGACCCTCATGTACCTGGCGGCGGCCGGTGTCGGCACCCTGGGCGTCGTCGACTTCGACGTCGTGGACGAGTCGAACTTGCAGCGTCAGGTGATCCACGGGCAGTCCGACATCGGGCGGTCAAAGGCCCAGTCGGCACGCGACTCGATCCGTGAGATCAACCCGCTGATCGACGTTGTCCTGCACGAGCAGCGGCTCGATTCCTCGAATGTCATGGAGATCTTCGCCGGCTACGACCTAATCGTCGACGGTACCGACAACTTCGCGACTCGCTACCTCGTGAACGACGCCTGCGTGCTGCTCGGGAAGCCTTACGTGTGGGGATCGATCTACCGGTTCGACGGGCAGGCGTCGGTGTTCTGGGCCGAGCATGGCCCGTGTTACCGCTGCCTCTACCCGGAGCCGCCGCCGCCGGGGATGGTGCCCTCCTGCGCGGAAGGCGGCGTTCTGGGCGTGCTCTGCGCGTCGATCGGCTCGATCCAGACCACCGAAGCGATCAAGCTGCTCACCGGGATCGGCGAGCCCCTGGTGGGCCGGCTGATGATCTACGACGCGCTGGAGATGACCTACCGCACCCTGCGCGTGCGTAAGGACCCGGAGTGCCCGTTGTGCGGGAAGAACCCGACGATCACGGAGCTGATCGACTACGACGCCTTCTGCGGCGTCGTGTCCGAGGAGGCGCAGCGCGCCGCGAGCGGATCGACGGTCACCGCGGCCGAGCTCAAGCAGATGTTCGACGACGGGGAGCGGTTCCTGCTCGTCGACGTCCGGGAGCCGGCCGAGTACGAGATCGTCCGGATCCCCGGGTCGGTGCTGATCCCCAAGGGCGAGCTCGCCGGTCGGCTCTCCGAGCTGCCGCAGGACCGGCCGGTGGTCCTGTACTGCAAGACCGGGGTGCGGTCCGCCGAGGCACTGGCCATGCTCAAATCCGCCGGCTTCGCCACGGCGACGCACGTGCAGGGTGGCGTCACGGCCTGGGCCCAGCAGGTGGATCGCAGCCTGCCGATCTACTAGACGCATGAAGCTCGGACGGCGGCTGGCAACCCTCGACCGCGCCGTGTTCGGTGCCCCGCCCCCGTCCCGGCGATGGAGCCGCCGGGAGGCGCTGAACCGGCTCTGGGCGCCGGTCCTCGGCAGCGTGCTGCTCGGGATCTGGGCTGTGTTCGTTCATCCGCTGGTGGTGCTGCTAGCCGGTTGGGTGGTGGTGTCGGTGCTTGTCGCGGTGAAGGCCCGGGGCGATGAAGAATGAGCGATCGAGGATGAACGCTGACCGGTCGCGAACCGCCCTCGGCGACTTTGCCTGCCACGTGCTCGACGTCGTCGATCTCATCCCGGCCGGGCGGGTGATGAGCTACCGGGATGTCGCGGACTACCTGGGGCGGGGGTCCGCCCGGGCCGTCGGTTCGGTGTTGGCTCGAAACGGCGCCGAGGTTTGCTGGCACCGGGTGGTCATGGCCGACGGCCGGCCGGCCCCGCACAAGGATGCCGAGCAGCTGCGCCGGTTGCGCGGCGACCGGACCCCTTTGACCGGTGACGGCCGTCGGGTCGACATGGCCCGCGCCCGCTGGGACGGGGCCGGTCCGGTTCGCCCGACGGAGCGGCGGCCCCGGATGCGAGGCTGATCCGGTGACCGGAGACCGGAACGTGCTCGGCGGGCCCCTGGAACCGTGTGGCACGGACCCGGTGACCGGCTTCTACCGCGACGGCTGCTGCACCTCCGGGCCGGAGGACTTCGGAAGCCACACCGTGTGCGCCGTGCTGTCGAGCGAGTTTCTCGCCCACCAGCAGGAGACCGGGAACGACCTGATCACGCCGAGGCCCGAGTACCGGTTTCCCGGCCTGCGGCCAGGCGACCGTTGGTGCGTCGTAGCGACCCGCTGGCTGGAGGCCTACCAGGCCGGCGTCGCGGCGCCAGTGGTGCTGGCTGCAACCAACATCCGGGCGACGGACCTGGTGCCGCTGGAGATCCTGCGTCGGCACGCGGTCGACGTCCCTGCCGACCCCAGCTCGCTCGGCTGACCCTGGCTGCCCCGCAACGCCGCCCCGGTGACCTGACCTCATCGAAGGGAGAGCCGTGTCCGCGTGTGCCGTCCTGCTTCGTGGCATCAACGTCGGCAGGCACAACCGGCTGTCGATGGGTGAGCTGCGCTCGGTACTCGAGGCGGTCGGCGCAAGAGCGGTGGGCACATACCTTCAGAGTGGGAATGCAGTCGTCGAAGCGGAGCCGAACGGACTGGCCGCCCGGATCGAGGACGAGCTGCGCCGTCGGCTCGGTCTCGAGGTCCGGGTGCTCGTGCGGACCGCAGCGGAGCTCGGGGCGGTCGTCAAGGCGAATCCCTTCCCCGGACGCGTCGCCACCCCGAAGCAGTTGCACGTGGCCTTCCTCGAGGCGCCGGCGCCTGCGGAGGTGGTGCGGGCGGTGGGGACGACCCACGGGGCCGACGAGTACGCGGTCGGGGATCGCGTGCTCTACCTGTCATTCGCGGCCACATCGCACGATTCGCCTCTTAACGAGGCCCTTCGCCGGCTCGGGGTCGTGATGACGGCTCGGAACTGGACGACGGTGACCCGGCTGCTGGAGCTCGCGGAAGGGATCGCCGGCGGCCCCTGAGCTTCAGGCGCCGCGCAGCGGGCGGATCTCGGCGAGGGCGGGTGCCAGCCGGTCACGTTCGACTTCGAGGTCATACCGGCTCTGCAGGTTGATCCAGAACCGTTCCGAGGTGTCGAAGTAGCGGGCCAGCCGCAAGGCGGTATCGGCGCTGATCCGTCGCGTTCCGTGCACGATCTCGTTGATCCGCCGAGGAGGGACGCCGATGGCGACGGCGAGCTTGTGCTGGGTGACTCCGAGGGGAGCGAGGTACTCCTCGGCGAGGACCTCGCCCGGATGAATGGGGGCGATCGACGTGCTGGCGCTCATGGGATCTCCTCAGTGGTAATCAACGATCTCGACGTCTTCTGCGCCGGCGGTGGTCCAGCGGAAGCAGATGCGCCACTGCTGGTTCACCCTGATGCCGTACTGGCCGGCTCGGTCGCCAGCCAGCTTCTCCAATCGGTTGCCCGGCGGGACCCTGGTCTCGCAGCCGGCCGAAGGCGCCGAGCTGAGCGGTCGGCGGAATTGTCGTGGGCGCGTGGTCGAATGCCGGGATGCAAAGCCCGAACGACCCCGCGGTCCGGCTGGTTCGGCCGCCTCCCGGCAGGCGGCGGGCCCCGCCGGTTCTCGACCGCGACCAGCAGGTGGTGGTCGACCATCACGGCGGCCCGCTGCTCGTCCTCGCCGGTCCGGGCACCGGGAAGACGACCACCCTCGTTGAAGCCGTCGTCGAACGTGTGCATCGGGGCACGGCACCGGACCAGATCCTCGTTCTCACTTTCAGTCGTGCGGCAGCCGGCCAGCTGCGCGAGCGGATCGCGGCCCGGCTCGACGTCGTGTCCCGGCAACCGCTGGCGATGACCTTCCACGGCTATGCCTACGCGCTGTGCCGGCGGGAGGCACCCCGGCTCGGGCAACCGGCGCCGCGGTTGCTGAGCGGACCGGAGACCGACCTCACGTTCCGCCGGCTGCTCGCCGGCGAGGCCGAGGACGGGGGGCACGACTGGCCGGTCGAGCTGCGGCCGGCGTTGCGGACCCGCGGATTCGCCCGCGAGCTGGCCGACCTCGTCGCCCGGGCTCGCGAGCGGGGGCTCGACGGCGCCGAGCTGGCATCGATGGGTGCTCGTGTCGGGCGCGTGGAGTGGATCGCGGTCGGCCGGTTCTGGCAGCGCGCGGCCGACGTGGCGGCGCTCGACCCGACCGGTCCGGCGCTCGACTACGCCGGCCTTGTCCGGCGCGCGGCCGACCTCCTCGAGGACCCCGAGATCGGCGGGGCCGAGCGGGGGGCCCGGCGCGCCGTCTTCGTCGACGAGTACCAGGACACCGATCCCGCCCAGGAAAGGCTGCTGGCAAGCCTGGCGGGTGGGGGCCGCGACCTTGTCGTAGTCGGCGACCCCGACCAGGCGATCTACGGCTTCCGGGGGGCGGACGTCGGCGGCCTGCTCGGATTTCCGGACCGGTTCCGTACCGTCGGCGGAGCCCCGGCGCCGGTCCGCGCGCTGATGACCAGCCGCCGCTGCGCGGGTGACCTGCTCTCGGCTTCTCGTCGGCTGGCGGCCCGGCTGCCGGCCGCCCCCGGTCGCGGGCACCGGGCCCTCACCGCTGCCGCCGGCATCCCGGACGGCTCGGTCGAGGTCCTCCGCGCGGCCAGCCGGGCCCAGGAGGCAACCCTCGTCGCGGACACGCTGCGCCGGGCGCGTTTGGTCGACGGCGTGCCCTGGTCCCGGATGGCGGTTCTCGTGCGCTCGGCGGTGCGGAGCCTGCCCACCCTGCGTCGTGCGCTGGCCGCCGCGGGGGTCCCCACGACCGTCGTGGGCGACGAGATCCCGTTGATCGGAGAGCCGGTGGTTCGCCACCTGCTGCTTCTGCTCCGCGCTGCGCTGGCGCCGGCCAGCCTCGACGAGGACATCGCGGTCGAGTTGCTCAGCGGACCACTGGGCCGCGGCGATCCGTTGGCCGTGCGGCGGTTGCGCCGCGCACTGCTGGCCGCAGAGCCACCGGGGGGCCGCCGGCGGCCGTCCGGCGACCTGCTGGTCGAGGCGATGCGCCCAGCCGGCGATCTCGGGCTCATCGACCCGTCGGTCGCCCGCCCGGCGCAACGGATCGCCGATCTGATGACCGGCGCCCGCGCGGCCGCCGCCGGCGGGAACGCGGAGGACGTGCTCTGGGCGGTCTGGTCGGCATCCGGGCTCGCCGGCCGCTGGGAGCGCGCGGCCGTGGCCGGTGGCGCGACCGGCCGGCTGGCCGACCGGGCGCTCGACGCGGTCGTCGCACTGTTCGACGTGGCCGGGCGGTTCGTCGACCGGCTACCGGGGGCCGGGCCACTGGTGTTCCTCGACGACCTCGCCGCTCAGGAGATCCCGGCGGACACCCTCGCCGAGCGGGCGCCCGCCGACGACTCGGTTCGGCTGCTCTCCGCGCACCGGGCCAAGGGCCTCGAATGGGATGTGGTCGTGGTTGCCGGCGTGCAGGAGGGCAGCTGGCCGGACCAGCGGGTCACCGGCAGCCTGCTCGGCATCGCGGACCTCGTCGATGCCCTCGCCGACCGGCCGACGACGCCGGCGAGCGCCGCGGCCGCCGCGCTCGCCGAGGAGCGCCGGCTGTTCTACGTGGCGGTCACCCGGTCCCGGCGGCGCCTCGTGGTGACCGCGGTATCGAGCGACGAGGAGCAGGACGAGCGGCCGTCCCGGTTCCTCGACGAGCTCGTCGGCGAATCCCCGGCCGACCCGCCGGCGCGGGCGGCGCGGATGCTCTCGTTGCCGGCGCTCGTCGCGGAGCTGCGCGCGCACCTGCTCGACGGGTCGGTCCCCGAGCCGGTCCGCGCCGCCGCCGCGGTCGAGCTGGCCCGGCTGGCGGTCGCCGGCGTGCCGGGCGCGCACCCGGACGGCTGGTACGCCCTGACCGAGCTTTCCGACCCGGGCCCGATCACCGACCCGGACGCGCCCGTCGCGGTGAGCCCCTCCGCGGTCGAGGGTTTCGAGCGGTGCGCGCTGCGCTGGTTCCTGGAGCGGTCCGCTGGCGCGTCCAGCCCACCGGGGGCGGCGCAGACCGTCGGCAGCATCGTGCACGCGCTGGCCGCGATCGTCGGCGCCGCCGAGCTGAACGGCGAGGCGGTCGACGAGGCCCAGCTCATCGGCCGCCTCGACGCGATCTGGCCCGGCCTCGACCTGGGGGGCGTCTGGTTCTCCCGCAAGCAGCGCGATGCCGCTGCACTGGCGCTCCGGAGGTTTCTCGGCTGGGCCGCGACCAACCCGCGGATGCTGGTGGCGGTCGAGCAGGGGTTCCGGGTCGAGTCCGGTCGGGCCGTGGTCTCCGGACGGGTCGACCGGCTCGAGCGGGACGACGCGGGGCGGGCAGTCGTGATCGACCTCAAGACCGGCAGCGCGCGGGTGGGGGAGGCGGTGTTGCCGACGAATCCGCAGCTCGGGGTCTACCAGCTGGCCGTTGCGCTGGGCGCGTTCGCCGACGTCGGGTTGGCCGAACCCGGCGGGGCCGCGCTGGTCCAGCTCGGCCGCGCCGCGAACAAGGCCGGGGCCCGGGAGCAGGCCCAGGTCGCGCTGGCCGACGCCGAGGACCCGGACTGGGCCGCCAGGTTGCTCGACCGCGTGGTGCTCGGGATGTCCGGGGCCGAGTTCCCGGCCACCGTCGGCGCGGACTGCCGCAACTGCCCGGTGCAGGGCAGCTGCCCGGCCCAGCCGTCCGGGCGCCAGGTCGGGACGGGGCGTTGACCCCCGTCGATCTGGCCCGTCGGCTCGGCTGGGAGCTGCCGACCGCCGAGCAGGCTGCGGTCATAGCCGCTCCGTTGGAGCCGCTGCTCGTCGTCGCCGGAGCCGGTTCGGGGAAGACGGCGACGATGGCCGCCCGGGTGATCTGGCTGGTCGCCACCGGTCAGGTCCGCCCGGACCAGATCCTCGGCTTGACGTTCACCCGCAAGGCCGCCGCCGAGCTCGCGGTCCGGTTGCGTCGCCGGCTGGCTCAGCTGCGGGCCGCCGACCCGGTAGCCGTCGGCGAGGAGGAGCCCACCGTCTCGACCTACCACTCCTATGCCGCCCGACTTCTCGGCGACCATGCGCTGCGGGACGCCCGGGAGCCCACCGCGCGATTGGCCAGCCCGGCGGCCTGCTGGCAGCTGGCCGGCCGGGTCGTCGCCGAATACGACGGCCCGATGGATGCCGTCCCGTGGGGCCCGCCGGCGGTGATCGCCGCGGTGCTGAGCCTGGCGGGGGACATCAGCGAACACCTGTGCTCCGTGGAGGAGGTCCGCGCGCATGCCGACGGGTTGGCGGCGGCGGCCCAAACCGTGCCCGGGCCGGTGCCGGCGGCGGTCCGGGCGCTGCTCGACACGGCGGAGACCCGGGTCGCCCTGTTGCCGCTCGTCGCCGCCTACAACCGACGCAAAGCCGAGCGGGAGGTCCTCGACCACGGGGACCAGGTCGCGTTCGCCGCCCGGATCGCCGAGCGCCACCCCGCGGTCGGGCGGGCCGAGCGCGATCGGTACCCCGTGGTGCTGCTCGACGAGTACCAGGACACCGGACATGCGCAACGGGGCCTGCTCCGGGCGCTGTTCGGAGCCGGCCACCCGGTCACCGCCGTGGGCGACCCATGCCAGTCGATCTACGGCTGGCGGGGGGCGAGCGCCGGTGGGCTGCGCCGGTTCCGCACCGATTTCCCCGCCCGGGACGGGTCCCCCGCGCAGCTGCGGCAGCTAGCCACCAGCTTCCGCAACGGCGAGCGCATCCTGGCCGTCGCCAACCGGCTTTCCGCGCCGCTGCGCGCGGAAGGTCTCGAGGTGCCCGAACTGGTCCCGGCTCCGGGCGGACGGGGGCGGGGCGACGTGGTTGCCGCGTGGCACCGCAGCGCCGCCGACGAGGCCGGCTGGCTGGCCGGGCAGATCGGCGACCTCCTGGCGTCCGCGGAGCGCCGGCCGGCCGACATCGCCGTCCTCGTGCGCCGCCGGACCCAGATGCCGCGACTGCGGGAGGCCCTGGAAGCGGTCGGGGTGCCGGTCGAGGTGGTCGGTCTCGGCGGCCTGCTCCAGGTCCCCGAGGTTGCCGACATCGTCGCGACGCTGAAGGTCGTTGCCGACCCGGGCGAAGGTGCCGGGCTGGTCCGGTTGCTGACCGGGCCACGCTGGCGGCTCGGCCCGCGCGACCTGACGGCGCTCGCCCGGCGCGCCCGGCGGCTCCGGGCGCCGGCCGATCCGGCGGGTGACGCGCTGCTCGACGCGGTCGCCGGCACCGACGACGCGGGCCGCGGCAGCCTGGTCGACGCCGTCGACGATCCGGGTCCGGCCGAGGCGTACTCGCCGACCGGGTATCGCCGGATCGAGGCTGTGCGTGCGGAGCTGCGTACCCTGCGCGGCCAGCTCGACCTGCCCCTGCCCGAGCTCGTCGCCGAGATCGCCCGCGCCTTGGGTCTGGCGGTCGAGCTGGCCGGGCGTCCCGGTGTCGACCCGGCGGCCGCGCTGGCCGACCTCGACGCTTTCGTCGACGCGGCAGCCGGTTTCGCCGGGGACAGTGACCTGCCGACCGTGCGGTCGTTCCTCGGATACCTCGCGGCTGCCGACGAGCACGAGTTCGGCCTCGAGCCGGCCCGGGTCGGCAGCAGCGACTCGGTGAAGCTGCTCACCGTGCATGCCGCGAAGGGCTTGGAGTGGCCGGTCGTCGTGCTGCCCGGCCTGGGCGCCGGGATTTTCCCGGCGAGGCCGCTGGTCACCAGTTCCTGGGCGGCCAATGCCCGGGTGCTGCCCTTCGCGCTCCGCGGCGACGGCGCGGACCTGCCTCAACTCGCCGCCCCCGACGCGGCGGAGCTGAGCCGGCTCGCCGGGGCGGTCGCCGCCCGCGAGGCCCTGGAGGAGCGACGGCTCGGCTACGTGGCGGTGACCCGGGCCGCCGAGCAGCTGATCTGCACCGGTTTCGTCTGGGGCGACGGCAAGACGCCGCGGGTGCCGTCCCCCTTCCTCGTCGAGGTCGTCGAGGCCGGTGCCTCCGTGGCGGTGTGGGTCGACCCCCCGGAGCCCGGCGAGGCCAACCCGCTGCACGCCGACCCGCGCCCGGTGCCTTGGCCGGTGCCGGTCTCCGGCCCGGATCTCGAGGTGGTCCGGGCCGGCGCCGAGCGGGTCCGGCGCCAGCTCGCCGCCGGGGGCCCGCGGCCAGGGGTGCCGGCCCCCGGCGGGGTGCCGGCGAGCTGGCGGGCCGAGGCCGACCTGCTGCTCGCCGAGCGGGCCGCCGCCGGCCGGGGGCCGGCGAACCTCGACGTGCTGCTGCCCGGGCATCTGTCGGTCTCCGCCCTGGTCGAACTCGGCCGGGACCCGGCACGGCTGGCGAGGTCCATCCGCCGGCCGCTGCCCCGCCAGCCAGCGCCGGCCGCCCGGCGCGGCACGGCGTTTCACACCTGGTTGGAAGCGGTGTTCGGGCAGGCCGAGCTGCTGGATCTCGACGACCTCCCGGGCGCCGCCGACGCGGACGCCGCCGGCGATGCGCGACTCGGCGAGCTCCAGGACGCGTTCCGGCGCAGCCACTGGTGGGGCCGCAGCCCGCACGCGGTCGAGGTGGCGTTCGAGATGCGCGTGGCCGGCGTGCAGGTGCGGGGTCGGATCGATGCCGTGTACGCGGAGGCGGACGGGCGCTGGTCCGTCGTCGACTGGAAGACCGGTGCGCCGCCGCCCACCGCGGCCGAGGCGTCCGCCGCCGCCGTGCAACTCGCCGCCTATCGGCTGGCCTGGTCCGGGCTGGCCGGGGTGGCACCGGAAGCGGTCCGGGCCGCCTTCCACTATGTGAGTACCGGCCTGACCTGCTGGCTCGACGACATGCCCGGGGCGGCGGACCTGGGCGCCGCCGTCGAGGCGCTTCCGGTGGCCGCCGGCTGACCGGACATAGGCTCGCCGACCGTGGACCTACCCGCCTTCGGCACCGGAGAGATGGACCGGGCGGCGAACCGTCGCGAGGATCAGGGGTGGTTGGCCGAACGCTGGGCCGATCCGACGAGCCGGGTGCTGGTACTGGACGACGCCCTTCGCGTGACGGTCGAGGACACCCCGGACGGAGCCCGACTGGTGCTCAGCCCGCCGGTCGGCCTGGCGATGACGGCGCTGCTCGGTGTGGATGCCACCGGCGTGGCGTACTTCAGCGCCAGCGGCGATCCGCCGCGCCGGTTGGACACCCGGCTGGCCGGCCTGCGAGACGTCGCGACCTCGCTCGACGCCCGCGAGGCGCACCTGCTGGTCACCGCCGTCGCCCTGGCCAACTGGCACGCCAGCCATCCATGTTGCCCACGCTGCGGGGCGCCGACGATCGCGGCGGCGGCGGGCTTCGCCCGGCGGTGCCCGGCCGATGAGAGCCTGCACTTCCCGCGCACCGACCCGGCCGTGATCATGCTGGTGAGCGACGGGGATCGGCGCTGTCTACTCGGGCGACGGCCCGACTGGCCGCCGGGCCGGTTCTCCACGCTGGCCGGTTTCGTCGAACCGGGGGAGACCGCCGAGCAGGCGGTGGTCCGCGAGGTGCGCGAGGAGGTCGGCCTCGCGGTGCGCGACGTCCGCTACGCGGCGAGCCAGCCATGGCCGTTCCCGGCCAGCCTGATGCTCGGTTTCACCGCGATCGGTGCGGCCGAGCCGCCGGTGCTCGCCGATGCCGAACTCGAGGAAGCCGCCTGGTTCGACCGTGCGCAGTTGCTGGGCGGGGAGGTGCAGCTTCCGCCGCCGATCTCGATCGCCCGCCGGCTGATCGACGGCTGGCTGCGGCCGTGATCGGGTGGCGGATCAGCCGCGCAGGGCCGCGGTGAGCTCGGTGACGCTCGGGTTGCTCAGCGCGGTCCCGTCCGGAAGGAGCACCGTCGGCACGGTCTGGTTGCCGCCGTTGACCGACATGACGAACTCGGCGGCATTTGGATCACGGTCGATGTCGACCTCCGCGAACGAGATCCCGGCCCGCTCCAGGTGCCGCTTGAGCCGGGTGCAGTACCCGCACCACGGCGTGCTGTAGAGCGTCAGCTGGCCGGACACCGAACCTCCATCAGGAAAGACTGCCGTGGTCAACACCGTGGGGCCCGTGGTCGTTCCCCGCGGACTGGCAGGATGCCCGTAATGACCCCCGAGGACGTGCTCGCCGCGCTGGACCCCGAGCAGCGGACGGCCGTCGAGGCGATCCGCGGGCCGGTCTGCATCCTCGCCGGCGCCGGAACCGGGAAGACCCGGACGATCACCCACCGGATCGCCTACGGGGCGCTGATCGGGGCCGCACCCGCCGAACAGGTCCTCGCGGTTACCTTCACCACCCGGGCGGCGAGTGAACTGCGCACCCGGCTGCGCGGCCTCGGGGTCGGCCAGGTCGCCGCCCGGACCTTCCACGCCGCCGCCCTCGCACAGCTCAAGTACTTCTGGCCACGAATCGTCGGCGGTGGTTTCCCGGAGATCGTCGAGAGCAAGCTGAGGCTCGTCGGGGCTGCGGCCGCGCGGGCGCGGGTGACACCCGGCAGTGCCGAGCTCAAGGACCTGGCCGCGGAAATCGAGTGGGCGAAATCCACGCTTTCCGGTCCGGACGGGTACCCGGCGGCGGCCGCTGCCGCCCGCCGGAGCCCGCCGCTGCCCGCCCCCAAGGTGGCCGAGGTCTACACCGCCTACGAAGCGCTCAAGGGCGAACGCGGGCTGCTCGACTTCGAGGATCTGCTGCTCGTCACGGCGGTCGCCCTGGAGGATCACGGGGACGTCGCGGCGGAGGTCCGAGCCCGCTACCGGTACTTCGTCGTCGATGAATACCAGGACGTCACCCCGGTACAGCAGCGTCTGCTCAACGCCTGGCTCGGTGGTCGCGAGGAGCTCTGCGTGGTCGGCGACGCGAGCCAGACCATCTACTCCTTCACCGGGGCGTCGGCCAACCACCTGCTGGATTTCCCGCGGCGCCATCCCCAGGCAACCGTCGTGCGGTTGGTCCGCGACTACCGGTCGACGCCGCAGGTCGTCAGCCTCGCCCGGTCGGTGCTCGCGGACGCGCCGAGCCGCCTCGAGCTCGTCGCGCAGCGGCCGGCCGGCGCCGCACCCGTGTTCCGAGAGTTCGCGGACGAGCCCGCCGAGGCCGAGGGGGTGGCCCGCCGCTGTCGGGAGTTGATCGACGCCGGAACGCGACCCGACGAGATTGCGGTGCTCTATCGGATCAACGCGCAGTCGGCCGCGTACGAAGCCGCGCTCGCCGGGCACGGCATCGCGTATCTGGTCCGCGGGGGTGAGCGCTTCTTCGACCGACCGGAGATCCGCCAGGCGATCGGCCTGCTCCGCGGCGCGGCTCGGTCTGACGGCGGCGGGGGGGACCTGGTGGCCGGGGTGAGCGATGTTCTCAGCGCGACCGGCTGGACAGCCACGGCACCGGACGGTCCCGGTGCGGTCCGTGAACGCTGGGAGTCGGTTCGGGCCCTGCTCGGCCTGGCCGAAGAGCTGGCGGCCGGGAACCCGCGGGCCGACCTGGCTGACCTCGTCGCCGAACTTGCCGAGCGCACCGCCGCCCAACATCCGCCGATCGTCGCGGGGGTCACCCTGGGCTCGCTGCACTCCGCGAAAGGCCTCGAATGGGATGCGGTCTTCCTCGTCGGGCTGGTCGACGGGGTGCTACCCATCACCTACGCGGTGACCGAGGAACAGATCGCCGAGGAGCGCCGGCTGCTCTACGTCGGCATCACCCGGGCCCGACAGCACATCTGGCTGTCCTGGGCCGGTTCACGAGTCCCGGGCGGTCGCCGGGGGCGGTCCCCGAGTCGGTTCCTGGACGGCCTGACTCCTGGCGGCACCGGACCGCCGGTCGGCCGGCCCGGACGTGGTCCGCGTCCCGGACCGGTGATGTGCCGGGTGTGCGGGAAGCCGGTACGGGCGCCGGTCGAGCGCACGCTCGGTCGCTGTGCCGGCTGCCCCGGCAGCCTGGACGAGGGGCTGTTCGACCGGTTGAAGGCCTGGCGTCTCGACGCGGCCCGGACCCTGGGCCAGCCGGCCTACTGCGTGTTCACCGACGCGACCCTCACCGCGATCGCCGAACAGAAGCCGGCGACGACGGAGGCGCTCGAGGCGATCCCGGGGGTCGGCGCGACCAAGCTCACCAAGTTCGGGCCGGCGGTTCTCGACCTCGTCGCTGCCGCAGGCTGAGCGATGACGGCCGCCCTGGATGCATTGGTCGCGTTGCTCGATCTCGAGCAGATCGAGCTCGACATCTTCCGCGGCACGGGGCCCGCGGAGGCCCGGCCGCGGGTCTTCGGGGGCCAGGTGGCGGGGCAGGCCCTGGTTGCGGCCGGTCGTACCGTGCCGGCCGACCGACCGGTGCATTCCCTGCACGCCTACTTCCTGCGCCCCGGCGATCCGGCGACCCCGATCGTCTACGAGGTCGACCGGCTGCGTGACGGCCGGTCCTTCACGACCCGGCGGGTGGTGGCGGTCCAGCACGGCCAGCCGATCTTCAACCTCTCCGCGTCGTTCCACCATCACGAGCCGGGGATCGAGCACCAGGTGAAGATGCCGACCGTGGCAGACCCGGAGACGTTGCCGACCATGCGTGAGCGCCTCGCGCCCTACCGGGACCGTTTCCCCACCTGGTGGGACCGACCGCGCCCGATCGACATCCGTTACGTCGGTCAACCGCCCTGGGCCCCCCGCTCCGCCGACGACCGGGAGCCGGTCAGCCAGGTCTGGATGCGGGCCGACGGGACGTTGCCCGACAACCCGCTGCTGCACGTCTGCGCCGTGACCTACGCGAGCGATATGACGCTGCTCGACTCGGCGCTCATCGCGCACGGGCTGTCGCTGGACCAACCCAACGTTCAGGTGGCCAGTCTCGACCACGCGATGTGGTTCCATCGCCCGTTCCGGGCCGATGACTGGCTGCTCTACTCGCAGTCGTCGCCGTCCGCGTCCGGCGCGCGCGGGCTGGCGCAGGGTCAGTTGTTTGCCAGAGACGGTCGGCTCGTCGTCTCGGTGGTGCAGGAGGGGCTGCTCCGGGTCACGGGATGATCACGACTTGCTGCGGGACCGGGTAATTCCATTGCCGGACACGGGTGGCGACGGCTACCCTGCGGGCGATATCCGGGTGATCCCGATCAGGAGCGACGGAGGTGACGGAATGCGGCTGAGCATCACGCCGACGGCGTCCGCACCTGGCGTCGCGCCGGCCGTTGCGCCCCACTGGGTCTTCGATCCGGCAGGGGCACTCGGCATGTCGGGCATCGGGAAGGCGCGGCTCAGCGCCAACCGCAATGCCGACGCCCAGCCGGCTCCGTGCCCCTCGAGGCCGCCGATCTGACAGCGATGTCACGACCGGCACCTCGAGGCCGCGGAACCCGTCCGGGATCCGCGGCCTTCGTTTTTGTCCGATACCAGGTCCACGAGGAGGTGGCACCGATGCAGGACACCGCGTTCGACGTTGTCGCCGAGCCGGCTCTTCCCTGCTGGGACGTCGACCCCGATCTGTTTTTCGCCGAGTCCCCGGCTGACGTCGAGTTCGCCAAGGCGGTGTGTGGCGACTGCCCGTTGCGTCCGGCATGTCTGGCCGGGGCCCTCGAGCGGCGTGAGCCGTGGGGGGTCTGGGGGGGCGAGCTGCTCGTCGGCGGCGTTGTCGTCGCGCGCAAGCGACCGCGCGGGCGGCCACGCAAGAACGACGTGGCCGCGTGACCTGACCTCTCCCCGCCCCGCACGGCGGGGAGAGGTCAGGCCCGAGGGCGCACTAGGGTCGCACCGTGCCGATGCCTGACCGAGACGTGTCCTCGGTCCGCGTGTCCGGCAGGTCTGCCAACCTCGAGCGGGCGGTCGAGGCGCTCTGCGCGGAGCAGTTGGCAGGCATCGTCGATCTGGTCGCATACCCCGAGCCTGGGGCGGTCGTCGTCGCCAACTCCGATGGCGCCAGCCGGCTGTTCCCGGACGGCACCGTGGCCGAGCGGCTCTGGGGCGCCGATCCCGTGGCCGCCCAGGACCCGCTGGCCTTCGCCACGATCGAGGGCGAGCGGGCCGATCCGTCGCCGCCGAATTCCCGCAACTCCTACCCGCATGCGGCGGTCCGGCTGCATTCGCTGTTCGCCGACCCGCGCGCGCCGGACATCGCGGTCGTGCATACCGGGCGCCATTTCTGGCCCGAGCGCGGCGGTCACCTCGGCGAGCACGGGTCCCTCGGGGTCGTGCAGTCTCGGGCGCCGCTGCTGCTGTCCGGCCCGGGCATCGCGGGGCGCGGTCTGCTTTCCAGGGCAGCCAGGGTGGTCGACATCGCCCCCACCATGGCCTGGCTGTCCGGCGTCGATCTGGACCGGCTCAGCGAGCTGGACGGATCGGCTCTGGTTGACCTTGCCGAGCGTGGCGCCCCGCGGGTCGTCGGATTGCTATGGGATGGCGCCAACAGCAACAGCCTGCTGGAGTTGGCCGGCTCCGGGGAATTGCCCGCGGTCGCCCGCTTGCTCGAGTCTGGATGCGCGCTCGCCGGCGGCGCGGTCGCCGAGTTTCCGAGCGTGACCCTGGTCAACCACACGTCGGCACTTACCGGCGTCGGCCCTGGCCGGCACGGCATCGTGCACAACGCCTACTTCGACCGGGCACTCGACGAGCGCGTGGTACCGAACGATTCCGGAAACTGGCATCGCGCGATGGACTGGCTACGGCCCGGCGTGAGCACTGTTTTCGAGTGGGTCGACGGGCCGACCGCCTGCGTGAACGACCCGGTGGATCGGGGCGCCGACTATTCGACATTCGGTCTGATCCGCGACAGTCGGGAGTCCGGTGGGGCGAACGCCTTCCGCTCCTCCCTACCCGACCCGAGGGAGGACCGGCACGCGACGCAGGAGTTCGTCGCCGACGGTGACTACGCATGGTCGACCCAGGTGGACGCAGCCGGGCTGTCTCAGATGCTCGGGCTGTGGGCCACGTTTGCGGCGGCGCCGCGGCTGACCTGGTGGAACACGACCCTCACCGACACCGGGCACCACAACGGTGGCCCGCATTCCCGGTCGGCGCACGCCGCGCTGCGCGATGCCGACCGTCGGCTCGGTGCGTTCCTCGACCACCTGGACAGGGTCGGCGGCATGGACGACACCGTGTTCCTGCTCACCGCGGATCACGGCTCGGAGGGCGCCGACCCGTCCTGCCGCGGTGACTGGGACGAGGCGCTTCGGGAGGCCGGCATCGCGTTCCGCGACGAGGCCTACGGCTTCCTCTACCTGGGGGTCTGACGGGCGCTCGTTTCGGCCGGATCTGTCTTCTGACCTGGGCTTTTCCTTGATCCGCAGGTGTCCGAACGACACCGCTGTAGTCCGCAATTTCGCGGACTTTCTGCTGACTGACCAAGATCATCGAGGCGCACGGGCCCAATCTGCTCGTCCCTGCAGATGCGCCACCGCCCCTGGCCGGGGTTGTGTTCATCGACGTGGAGGTCTGCGCCCAATGCGGGCTGGGGGATGCTGATCGCGTGGACGTGGAGACGCCGGCCGATTGCCCATTCGCGCTGCGGCGTGCCGCCATGTGGCAGCGGTGGGAGTCATTGACCTTCCTGCATTGGCGCTATCCGGCCGGTGTAGTGCAGCAGTTGCTCCCGGCTGAGCTGACTGTGGAGGAGCATGGGTCCGCTGCCTGGGTCGGACTCGTCCCGTTCACGATGACTGTGTCGTTGCCACACGTGTCTGCTCCGCCGTGGCTTGGGAGATTCGCGGAGACCAACGTCCGAACGTATGTGCGTGATTCCGCGGGTCGATCTGGGGTCTGGTTCTTCTCGTTGGACGCTGCTCGACTGGCCGCGGTCGTTGTCGCTCGAACCGCGTTCCGATTGCCCTACTTCTGGTCGTCTATGAGTGTTGGGCGCGATGCTGACATCGTCGAGTACGCCATGCGACGGCGAGCGCCTGGATCATCGGCGGAGTCGAAGGTGGTCCTTCGTGTGGGGAAGGCGTACGCGAGTCATGAGCTCGGTGCCCTTGACCATTTCTTGACAGCGCGGTACCGGGTCTTTTCGAAGGGTCGAAAGAAGTTGCGGTTCGTCGAAGCAGAACACCGATCGTGGCCTCTTCGTCGCGGAGAGGTGATCGCGCTGCAGGACTCGCTCATCACATCCGCGGGACTGCCTGTGCCGAGTGGCGACCCCGTCGTGCACTTCTCGGACGGCGTCAAAGTGCGTCTCGGGCTGCCTCAACGGGTGTCCCGCTGATTCCCCGACTGCCGAAACCGTGAACGTCCCGTGGCGTGGCGTGGTGGGGTCTGGGGTAGCGAGACGTGCTGCTTCTTCGCCTCCGCCGACAACAGCCCAACTGTTCCGACCATGGATGCCGCAAGCTGATCACGGCCAAACCCTGTCAGGCGCGCCCTTGCCGGCGCGTAGCCTAGCCCAGGTGAGGGGACTGTTGGTTTTCGACGGAGACTGCGCCTTCTGTACTAGCGCGGTGGCCTTCTCGCATCGCTGGGTGAACACTGACACCGAGGCGGTCCCGTGGCAGCTGGCAGACCTTGCCTCGTTCGGTCTCAGCCAGCAGAGTTGTGCGCAGGCCGTGCAATACCGAGATCGCGGAGGACGATGGTCATCGGCCGGCCGAGCAGTTACGGCACTATTGCGAGACGCCCGAGCGCCCTGGTCCTGGCTCGGCCGGCTCGCGGCGTTACCCGGCCTGGTCTGGGTCGTCGATCGCAGCTATGCCTTCGTCGCGAACAACCGGTACAGGCTCCCGGGAGGTACTCCGGCCTGCCGGCTGCCGGAAGCTCCGCCCAGCCCGTAGTTCAGTAATGGCAGAGCCGTCGGTTCTCCGAACAGCAGCAGTGGGGGACGTTCGCGGGATGCCAGGTTGCTAGTGCGGCGCCTCCAGGTACAGCCGAGGCGCCGCGATGGGCGGGCGATCACGGCAGCGAGCCGTAGTCGACGAACTAGCCGGCTCCGGTGTCGGCTGAGTGCCGATCGCCGAGGTTCTCGCAGGTGATCCCGGGCGGGTGGATCGTCTAGTGGAAGTCGACGAGGAACGCGGTGGTGTCGTCGCTGAGGACGCCATGATGGTCCAGAACGGTATGGGAGAGCTGGCGGACCATCTCCGTCGTGCCGAGCTGAATTTGGGACTGCGCCTCAAGCAGTGCGACCAGGCGTTCCTCGCCGAAGTCTTCGCCGCCGGGGCGATGGGCGTCGACCACGCCGTCGGTGATGCAGAAGACTCGATCGCCGGGTTCGAGGATGTCGTTGGCGACCTCGGCCAGGCCGCCCCCGAGTCCGGCGGGCAGCGTGGGCTTGCACGCGAGCGGACCGACGACCTTGCCGTCGCGCACCAATAGCGGCAGCGGGTGCCCCATGTTGATCCGGGTCAACTTCCCAGTGACCAAGTCGAGGCGCCCGAGGAGGCAAGTGACGAATGCCTCGCCGCGGCCTCTGCTGGCGATGGCCGCGTCCAGCGCCTGGCAGGTGGCGGGGAGGTCGCGGCCGGAGCGTCGGCTGTTCCGATAGCTGCTCACGGCGAGGTGCGCGAGCTGGCTGGACTCCAAACCGTGGCCCATCGCGTCGAAGACCGCGAAGTCGAGGGTGTCGCCGTTGACGGCATAGTCGAAGCAGTCGCCCCCGACTTCATAGGCAGGCTGGATCAGTCCCGCCACGGACACTCGCCCGCTGTCGAGACTCAGCGGTGGCAGTAACTGCCATTGGATTTCTGCTGCCAGGCTGATGCTCTGGCTGCGTTGCAGGATGGTGTAGCCGTCGGTGCACTGGCCCCGGGTCACAAGCAGCGCGGCGACGACACCGGCGAGGCTTTCCGCCAGCGCGCGAGCCTCCTCGTCCACTGGCGAAACAGTGAGAGCCAACACCCCCAGCCGGGTGGCCCCGGCGACAACAACATTCCACAACTGGACGCCGAGGTTGGTCCGCTCCTCGAGCTGGCGACCCGTGGTGAACGCGTTCCCTCCGATGGACGTGTCCATGTCCAGCGACGCGGTCTCGGTGGACCCAACAATTGGCACGAGGCGACGCTGCTCGTAGTCGGTCAGGTACACCGACAGGTCCCGCATCCCGAAGCCTCGCACCCGGGACGCGAGGAAAGACCCGAGCGCGTCCGGCGCGGCTCGGCGGGACTCGTGCAGCAGAGCCGCGACATGGGCGTATGTCCCCGACGCGCCGGAGCCGCTGTGCACGGGCGACATGATCGGATCTTCGCCGCGCATGCCGATCAAATCTGGAGCGGCCGGGGCGGCGACGCCGTCTGGCACCTGGTCTCTCCCTCATTCGAGGGCCCAACGACGCGCAACCGGGGACCGGGGCGACGTGCCGGGAAGGCCACATGCGGAATGGTGAATTCAGCCAATGCCGCACTCTACCGCAGGCGGCGAGGAGTAGACGGACCGCACGACCGTCCCTCGGTGTCGCCGTCGAGGGCGCCAAGCCCACCCTCAGGGTGTGGCACGCGCCGGCAGCCGGACCCCTTCTGGGCAGCGCGGATGAGGCCAGACCCGGCGTCCTGGGCCGCCCCTAACCCGGCCCGGCGCAGAAGCACCCGCCGGCGAGGGTCGCGAACATTGGTTTCCGTCCGCGTGCCGACGTTCGATCCCGTCGATGTCGGGTATATCAAGTGCATGATCACCATATTGCTCATCGTCTTGCTGGTGCTTGTCCTGACCGGGGGTATCGGGGTTCGCCGTCGAGGCCGTCGTGGCGGTCGTTGGATCTGACCGCGGACGACCTGCGCCGGGGCGGGGTCGGCAACAACAGCGGAACCCGGCTCCTTCGCCACCGAGCCGGCCGCTGGCGAAGGAGAGGTGCATCGTGTCCGACAAGCCGTCCCCGCAAGCTGGTCTTCGAGGTTGGTGGGGTCGCCGCGGGCGACGTCAACTCGGGCTCGTCGACGAGGCGCTATCGGCCGAGGCATCGCTCCGCTCGACGGGAGAAGATCCCCGGGCTAAGCCGGGCCTGGACAGCGCCATCGAAAGGCCGGAAACCGAATGGAACGGTGACTGAGGTCCCTTCGTGCCGGTAGAGATTCGCCCGCGCTGGGTCACGGCTGCCGGGGCACGAACACGGCCACCGAACGCGCGGGCATTTCTTGCCGGCTGTTCAACCGAACAGGGGCCCGGGGTGGCTAGCTCCCGTGTGGACATCCAAGCCACTGAATGACTTGCCGGCTCGGGATGCCGTGCTGGTGACCAGAGCGACGGCGTGCTCGTCGTTGGCCAGAATGTCGTGCACCTCGATCTTCGCCGTGCCCCCGCTGAGCTCCATGAGTTTGCCGAAGAACCCGAAGACCTGATCGCGCCCCTTGTACTCGCCGGAGATCGGGCTGCGCCCGGCGGTGCGCCACACGACCTCATCCGCGAGCAACTCAGTGAGGACGTCCATGTCGCCTGTGCTGTAGGCGGCGTCCCCTTGCGCGCAAGCTCGACGTTCGGGTGTTCGGCCACGACTGCCTCCTTGGTGCAGACGGCACGCTGTCAATTCGCGCGGTAGTCGCTACGGCGGCCACGGTCGAGCCATCGCCGGCGCGACCGCCATCCCGGGGGTCGCCGCCGACCGGACTGTCCCACGCCGGCTGGTGTGCGCCACGATGGCTGGAATGAGCAGTTTCACCGACTTGTCGACCGAGGCGTCGCGCGTTCGTCACGCAGGTCACGGCCGCCCGGGCCGGCCCCGGCGACGCCGGCGCCGGCTCAGGGCTAGTCCCGCAGTGAGCAGCGCCACCGCGGCACCGGGTAGTGCCGTCCCGCCACCGGTAGCGGCCAGCGGGGTGGTTCCGTTAGCAGTCTTCGGTTGGGCCTCGCCGGTAGTGGTGGGAGCTGTGGCGCCTGCTGCCGCTGACGGTGCGCAGGTCAGCGATGGTGTCCCAGGGGCGTCGAGGTTGCTCGTGTTGAACAGATCGTGGTGTTCGCGGGGCCACGGCCCGGACGGCGCGCAGGCCGCGGTGGGGGTCGACCACACGAACAGGTTCCCTTCGCGGGTGCCCGCGGCGAGCACCTGGGTGCGGAGTGACCCCCAAGGTCCGTACGACGGGGAGTTGACCATCCAGCCACCGGTGAACTTGGGGAAACCGGGTGCTTCGTTGCCCGCGGCGTCGATCGCACGAAGGTCGTAGCTCGCCGTGCCCTCCACGATGTAGGGGGTGGTGTCGCCCCCCACGTCGGCCACGGTGGGCTCGACGATGAACTGCAGGTCATTGACCACCCGGGGGAACAGCGGGTCGAAATGCCCGGTGGTGGTGCTCCACGCAGCTATCTGGTTGTCGTGCTGGAGTTGGTCCGCGGGCAGGGCCGCGTCCAGTGCCTTGCCGACACTCGCCGCGGGTGCGATGAAACTCACCCCGGGGTCGAGCGGGCCAAGCGGAGCGAATGTGGGCATCCCCACGGCCGGCAGGCTCGGGAAGTCCAGCGAGTTGCCGGGCACAGTTGGCTCGGTGTCGAGCACCAGCGCCTTGCCGTCCGGACCCTCCCCAAGGTAGGACCGACCCTGGGGGGTGAGCAGGTACCCGGGGCCGACGCTCGTCATCACGCCCGTCACCAACGTCTGGTTGCCGCCGAGGTCGGCGAGCACCGGGCTGCCACCGGTGCCGTCGGCGACGTCGGGCAACAGCCCCTCGTCGAGGTCGGCGATAGCTGCCGGCCAGCCCGGCAGGTATGCGCCGCGGCCGGGGAAAGCCGGTTGGCCCGGTGCCCCGGCCGCCGGCTTCGTGTCGGAGCCGGTCGGGGCGATGGCGTAGACCCGGCTGTTGCCGGGGCTCAGTAGCGGCACCTGGGCCAACGCGGCGAAGGCGGGCGAGGCGACGCTGATGTTGGTGTTGCCGGCGTATTCCTCGTTGGACCCGACGACTACGTCCGGCGGGCCGCTGCCGCTGAGCTTCCCGATCGCCGGGGTGTCGACGATCTTGGTGCCCTGCCCGTTCTGGGCCGACGCCAGGAAAGTCACCTGGTTCGTCACCGGGTTGACCGATGCGATCTCGGTGGGGTCGATGACCAGAACCGGCCACCCCGGCACCGGCCGTCCGTCCGGCTGCCAGGCGTAGACGTGGCGGTCCATGGCGCCGACGACGATGTCGAGGCGCCCATCACCTTGCAGGTCGGCCAGCGCCGGGGCACCCACGATGCCGAACAGGACCCGGTTGGCCCGGTTGCGGACCGCGGGCCCGGAGTAGGCGGGGTCCAGCCCGACCGGGAATCCGGGGAGCAGCCGGCCGCCGGCGGTCCAGGCGTAGACGTGCCCGGTGTAGTCGCTCACCACCACGTCGGGTGCGGTGCCGGCGGCGTTCGCGAGATCCCCGACCGCGACCCCGCCGATGATCGGGCCATCGGGCCGGGCGGTGACCGCACCGCTGGTGTAGGCGGGCTCCCCGGCATGCACGGGCAGCGGTTGGGTGTACACCGGCCAGCCTGGCAGCTCCCTACCGTCGGGCAGGTAGGCGTGGATCACCCCGTCGGTCGTGGCCACTAGCAGCGCGTCTTCGCCGCGGGGTCCGATCGGGGCCAGCGTCGGCGGGGCGTCGACCGAGGCGCCGAAGTGCACCGGGAAACCGGCCAGCAGGCTCGGGTCGGAGTGCAGGTATTCGGTTCGGCGGTCCATCCCGACCACCCCCCGGTTGTCGACGGTCACCAGCCGCAGGGTGAAGCTGAACTTGTCGCGGTCCGGTCGGTCCGCGGTGCCCACCGGCCCACCGGTAAAGGTCGTTCCGGCCGGGAAAATCGCGGCGATCGCGGCCAGCGGGACGCGCGCCAGAACGCCCTCGCGCCGGGCGGTGCCGGCGCCGTTCGCAAGGAGGTGCCAGCTGCTCGGCGTCGGGCTGGTCCCGACGCCGACCTCGAGTTCCCACCGATAGGAGCGGGCCCGGACCGCCGCCACCAGACCGGTCACGGTGAGGCTTTGTCCGGGGGAGTAGGTCTGGAACCAGTCTCCGGGGGCATCAATGGACGCCTCCGGGGGGATCTGGGCACTCGCGGTCGCGCGCAGGATCTTCCCGGCGTCCATCCGCCCGTACCCGGTGTACATGTCGTAGGCCGGCTGGCTGGGGTAGCGCACCGTCGGGTAAGGGAAAACGACTGCGTTGTTGTCCGGCGGTCCGAATGGTGGCGCGGCGGTCTGAAAGTCGATGGTGTCGGCATTCATGGTGACCAGCTGCGCCACCTCATTGGGTGACAGGGCCACCGGTGCGCCGGCCACGGTGCGCAGGCCCGGATATGGCGCCAGCCGGCCGGCCTGCAGCAGCTGTTGCGCTTCGGATTCGACCAGCCCCACGATGCCACCGGTCTTCCCGGTTGCCTGCGAGGAGCACGAGTCGCTTTCCACGGTCACGTCCACGTTCGCGCCGTAGTTCGTGCAGCCGTTGAGGTAGAGGTAGCTCGCCGGTTCCATCACCGCAACCCCACCCTGCGACGTGGCCTGCGTCGTGCTGTTCACCACGATGGTGTGCGGCAGGTAGCCCGGCAGGTTGTGGTGCTCGGCCTCCTCGTCGGCCGCGCTGGCGACGATCGGCACACCATGCGCGAGCGCGTAGTTGACCGCCTGGCGGGTCACCGTGGTGATGTCCAGGGTGCCGAGCGCCTCCTGGATGACACTCGCCCCGGAGTCCACCGCGAACATCACACCCTGCGCGAAGTCATCGGAGACGGTGATGAAGCTGTCCCCCACCCGGATTGGCAGCACCATGCAGTTCGGGCAGGCGCCAAGCACCTTGTTCAGACTGTTGGCCGGCCCGGCGGCATCCTCGGCCTGACCGGTGCCATGGCGGTAGAAGACGTCGTCGTCGGGGTTGTTGGTGTTGTCCAGGAAGTTCCACCCGGCGATCGCCTCGGTGAACCCGGCTGGTCCCTGGTGCCCGTAGTACCAGCGGGAGCCGACGGTGCCGAACGTGCGGATCAAGTCCATCGGCGAGATGCCGGTGTAGCCCGACCCGTTGTTGTGCGCTGCGTCGGCGCAGAAGTAGGGCCGGGCGATGCGCGGGTCGCCCGCATAGTCGACGACGTTGAACACGCCGTCGCTGTTGAGGTCGTAAGGGTCGGTGTCGGCCGCCGAGCCACCACCCGCTGCCTTGGTCCGGCCCCCCGGGTCCTCCGGTACCGGGAGCGCGGCCCGGTTGAGGTAGATCTTGTCGACCACCCCCGGGTCGCACCACTCGATCCCGGAGTCGGTGATCGCGATGACCGTCGTCGGCTGGCCGGTGCTGACCTGCCAGGCCGTGTCCACGCTGTTGCCCTCGACCCCGCACAGCTCCTGCGGATTGCGGTAGAGCGTCGGATCGCTCGATCGGGCGCTGGTGAGCTGCCAGTTGTCCCCGCCATTGTCCCAGTTCGCCGGCCGCTCGGGCACGACCCCAGCCGGCGTGTGCAGGTAGGCGGAGTATGCCGTCGGATCAGTTCCCCGCGGGGCGGATGGCCAGGGGAACGTGCCGGTGGCGCTGCGGGTCTCCCCGTCCGGAGCGTTCGGATCCGTCGGCGCTCCCGGGCAGCTCGCCGGGCGGTTGCTCTCGGATCGGACCGGCGCCTTCGGCGGCGCCGCGATCACGGCCCTGACCGGCGCGGCCCGGGCCGCCGTCACGGCGGAGGGGACAGTGAGCACCCCCAAGACGAGCCCTGCGGTCAGCAACCGGCGTGGCGGCACGATCATGGCAACCCCCGACGCCTGCCTGCGGAGACCCGCACGTTACCGCCGCGGCCGCTGCGGCGACGGTGGCCGGGCGTACCCGCCGCCCGCGCCCGCGTTTTCGCCATTAGATTTGATTCCAATGGACCAGGCCGCTGAGCACTGGGAAAGCGTCTACGGTTCCCGGGCCTTGGACGAGCTGAGCTGGTTCCAAGCGTCCCCGGCCGTGTCGCTGCGCTTGTTGCAGCAGGCCGCGCCGCAGACCGGCTCGGTCATCGACGTCGGGGCCGGCGCGTCGACCCTCGCCGACCTGCTCGTCGAGGCCGGTTGGGCGGACGTCACGGTCCTGGACGTTTCCGCATCGGCGCTATCCGCGGTCCGGGCCCGCCTCGGCCCGCGCGCGGACCGGGTTTCCTTCGTCGCTGCCGACCTGCTGTCCTGGCAACCTCGGCGCAGCTATGACGTCTGGCACGACCGCGCCGTCTTCCACTTCCTGGTCGCGCCGGCCGACCAGGCTCGCTACGTCGCCTTGGCCGGTCGGGCCGTCGCGACCGGTGGCGCGCTGGTCCTGGGCAGCTTCGCCGCGGATGGCCCGACCCGGTGCTCCGGATTACCGATCACGCGTTACGACCCCGAGACCCTCGCCGATGCCTTTGCCCCGGCCTTCCGGCTGGAACACGCCGAGCGGGAGGAGCATGTGACGCCGGGTGGTTCGATCCAGCCCTTTTCCTGGGTCGTGCTCCGCCGCCGGTAGGCGGGTCCAGCGGGTCGCTGCCCGCGGGGTTGACCTTCACGCGCCGGCGGGTGCCTTCCGGCTGGGTCGCCGGCGGATGAGCGGCAGCCCACGGCGCTGAACGGCCGCCGTTCCGGATCGTCGCCCCGTGCCGTCGTCCCGTGCCGGATGTGACCCGGGCCGGCTTCAGAGCGAACTGAGAGCGGGTTCTACGGGCACGGACAGCCGCCCGGCCCAAGGTGAACTCACCAAGCACACCGAGTCCGGAAGGGGACGAGCACGATGACCGAACAGCAGACAGCTCCCAGTGGGCGGCGATCACGGCGCGACAGGCGCGGCAAGGTGGCGGCGATCGGCCTGGTGGCGGCCGGGGTGGCCGCGGGCGGGGTGCTCGCCTCCACGCTCACGGCCGCGGCCGCCACTTCGGATCCCACCCAGGCAGCCGCGGTCCAAGCCACCGCAGCGCCGGTCGGGCCGCCAGGCTGCCCGGGGCATGCCCTCGCGAAGAGCGGGACGGTGGCCGCGGTAGGCACCAACACGGTGTCGATCAAGACTAGCTCCGGGACGGTGACCTACGGGGTGACCAGCGCGAGTGACGTCGACAAGAACGGCGAGGCGACGTTGAGCGCCCTCAAGGTCGGCGACGCCGTGCGGTTCAGCACCACGACCTCCGGGGGCGCCACCATCATCGCCAGGTTGCATGCCGGCAACGAGGCGCTAGACCGTCCGGCGGGTGGCCCGGGGCCGGCCGGTGGGCCACCGGCAGCGGGGAGCAGCGCCTGATCGTTGACCCGCGAATGCCCCGAACGGCTGCCGGTGAAATACGGAAGACCCGGCGCCGCCGGGGCATTCGGGCGCTGGCCTCAGCGCGCCCGCTCGGGCGGCGCCGGGTCCTCTCGGAGCCGGCTGTAGAGGACCAGATCGCGCCATTGTCCATTGCGGTACTGGGCATGTCGGAGGATTCCCTCGCGGGTGAATCCGGCCCCCTCCAGGGCCCGCTGCTCGGGCACGTTCTCCACGTCGGTGCCCGCCTCGAGTCGATCGACCAGCGTCGTGCGAAACATGTAATCGGCCAGCGCAGCCTGAGCGGTACGGCCGTAGCCTTTGCCCCGGTGTTCGGGGAACAGACTGATCCCGATGTTGAACGCCCGGCAGGCACTGCTCGGGCCGTGCTGGACGGCGAACCAGGACACCTCCCCGACCAGGGTGGCGTCCTCGGTTTCGACCGCCAATACCCCGTGATCGTCGCTGATCAGCCCATCGGCGTGAAAGCGGCGCTCGAACCCGTTGCTCGGCCGGTGGCCGAACCAATCCCATGGATCGACCTCGGCGGAACGCCCTCGGGTCAGCTCGGGTAGGTCCTCAGCGCGAACTGGGCGCAGCCGGATCGGGGGCACCCTCGCAGGTTAAGGCAACCGTAGGCAGCGGGACCCGACCGGCTCGTCGCCCCGCTTCGGTCAGCCGATCGGGGCCGGGCAGCGCAGCGCATAGGCGCAGGAGTCGAAGCCGTCGCCGCGCCGGTCCAGGGTCGAAGGCAGCGCCTCGCCGGGCAGCCCGGGGGCGGCGCCGAGAGTGATGCTCACCGGGTGCCCCTGCGCGATCTTGCGGGACACGCCGTTCACCGCGAACGTGTTGCCACCGACGAAGCGCACGGTGCCCACGTTGGCCAGCGTGGTCTGGACGACGAGGGTCGGGGCCTCCAGGATCCATTCGGCGGAGGACCGGGTCGAGGCGTAGCCGACCGGACGCGTCCACGACCAGCGACCGCGGTCGCTGAGGCTGATCAGCCACGTGCCGGGGCGCAGCTGGCGGATGTTGACGCCGATCTGGTCGCCCGGGCGGACCGCGCAGCTGCGGTCCCCGGTGCAGTTGGCGATCTGCTGCTCTCCGGCGGGAAGTGTCTCGATCCACGCGTAGTAGCGGGGGCCGAGCAGCGAAGAGTTGGGCAGCGTCGACGTGCCGACACCGGCCTGGATGAGGTCGCTGGTGTTGTACCCGCCGATGCCGGTCCAGATCGCGGCGAAACCCGCCGGGAGCGCGCTGACGGCGGGGACGACGAAGTTGGCGGACACGGACGTGATCGCCTGCCCGGCGGCCGGGAGTACCGCGTAGCCGGACCAGTTCAGGCTGGCGACCGCGGCGTCCTGCCGAGGCAGGGCGGCGTTCAGGTTCCGCGGGACCAGGACGTGGCTGCGCGGCAGCGCCCGATGCCCCGTCGGAGTGGCCGCGCCAGCCGCGAGTGGGGAAATGGCCAGCCCGACTCCGATGAGGGAGGTCAACACGGTCCGCCGATGCATGCTCATCCTCCCCTGGTCGTCTCGGGTCGTCTGGACTGCTTCGGCCCCGGCGGCCCGGATCCCTGCCCCCGACTGGGTGAATCCCGAGACCCGTCCACGATATGGTGACATGTCGGGGACCATTTTCGGGAACAGTCGGCGCGCGCGCTCCGTTCCGAGGGCCGGCCGCGAGATAGCGTCGGGTGTGTGCCGGCGAGCTGCGCGTGGTGCGGGGCGCAGGCCAAGGACCCCCCGGTGACCTGGACGGTCCAGCACGACGAGCGGGGCGTGACTTGGCTTTGCGAACGGTGCACCCGGGAAACCCTTCGTTCGATCGAGAGTCAGCTCAGTAGCGACTGGTGGTGAGCGTCAACCGGTCTTCGGTCGGCGCGAACGCGCCCTGGGCACGGCGGGTGTCACGGCCGTAGCGCTGTCCTCCGGGGTGGGGATCGCGACTGGCGGGTCCACCCGGCGCACGCGACGTCGGGGGTGCTCGGCGAAACCGGGCAGCCACTGGCGCATCTCGGCCCGGAACGGGCCACCCGCCCCCAGCTGGCAAAGCACACCGACGCCGCCGAGCGTCACCCGGTGGACCAGCAGATAGGTCGGCGGCAGGTTGAGTTGCCGCCCGAGCTGCGCGGCCGGCGAGCGCGGGTCGCCGAGCCGGGCTGCTTCGGCTCGCAACCAGCTCCGGCTGAAGCGGAAGGTGTCCTCGGCGACCGGGGTGAGCAGCGGGCGCAGGTAGTCGAGGACGGCATCGGCGTCTATCTCGATCGAGGCCTTGATGAACCCTTCGGCGCGCAGCCCGGCAAGCACGTCCTGGGCGCGCCCCTCCAACGCGAGCCGGGCCAGGCGGCCGATCGGCTCCGGCAGCCCGTCCGGCAGCCGGTTCACCGCTCCGTAGTCGACGACCCCGAGCCGGCCGTCGGGAAGCAGCCGGTAGTTCCCCGGGTGCGGGTCGGCGTGCAGCAGGCCGACCCGAGCGGGACTGGCGAACAGGAACCGTAGGTAGAGCAGGCCGGCACGATCTCGTTGCGCGAGGCTGCCATCGCTGATAACCGTGGACAGTGGCGTTCCGTCCATCCATTCCGTGACGAGGACGCGCTCGGCGTGGGTCACGACGGGAGGGACGTAGATGTCGGGATCACCGGCATAAGCCGCCGCGAAAGCCGCCTGCGAGGCCGCTTCCAGGGTGTAGTCGAGTTCCTCGGCTACCCGTCGCTTGAGCTCGTCGAGCAGGGGTTTGACGTCGAGTCCGGGCGAGAGCACGGCGAAAAGCCTCGCTACCCGGCTCAGCTGGTTCAGGTCGGAAAGCAACGCCGGGCCGGCACCGGGATACTGGATCTTCACGGCTACTCTGCGGCCGTCGTTCCACGTGGCCTGGTGTACCTGGCCGATCGACGCGGCCGCGGCCGGGAGATCGTCGAATTCGCGGAAGTTGTCCCGCCAGTTCGGACCGAGGCCTTCCGCGAGTACCCGATGGACCGCGCCCGGCGGCAATGGCGGCGCGGCCTCCTGCAGCTTGGTGAGAGCTGCCCGGTAGGGGCGGGCGAGGTCCTCGGGCAGCGCCGCTTCGAAAATCGACAGCGCCTGGCCGAACTTCATGGCGCCGCCCTTGAGCTCGCCAAGAACCCGGAAGATCTGGTCGGCCGTGCGGCGCTGGAGCTCGGCGGCGACGGCCTCAGCCGGGCGCCCACCCAGCCGCTTACCGAAGCCGAGGGTGGCCCGGCCGGCGACGCCCAGCGGCAGACTGGCCAGCTTCACCCCACGCGTCAACGCGTTGCGCGGGATGTCGCTCACCCAGTCATCATGCCGGGTCGCTGGGTTCGGTCGGTGATTCGGTAGGTGTTGATTCGGCCGAACGTGGCGGCGGTCGTCTAGGCGTTCACCTCCGCGCAGCCGCAGGCCGGATGCCGGCGCCAGGAGCGGCGCCGGATCGCTGCACCCGGCCCGATCTCCAGCGTGCCGTCCAGCGTGGCCGGGGCGACGCCGTCCAGATGGGACAGCACTTCGCGGGCGGCGAGTCCGGCGCAGAGGTGGGCGAGCACGACGTCGCACGGTTCCGCGGCTGGCGGATCGCGGCGCGGCCCGGACAGCTGCGCGGCCACGAATGGCCAGCACGGATCCCGGTCCGCCCGGATGAGGTCGAGGCAGCGCTGGCAGGCGGAGCGGCCGGGACGGACGAAGGGGCCGACCCTCGCGGTCGTCTCCCGAACGCTGGCGTAGAGGTGGGGCACGCCGCGGCGGACAAGGTCGGCGGTCGGGTCAAGCTCCGGCGGGTCGGCGATCACCACGACGTCGACCGGCGATCCCGGGTCGACGATCACGCTCTCGGACACCGTGGCCAGCCGAGCGTGGACCGCGCTGCTACGCGAACGTCCGGCATCCTGGGTAGTCAGGCCGGCGGGAGCGGCGTCGGCGGCTCGGACCGGACGGGGGTCCTCGACGCTGACCCGACCGACCGCGGCGGCGGCGAGCAGGGTGGCGATCGGGGCCCCGACCCGCCCGGCGCCGACGACCCGCACGCTGGCGTTCCTTCGCCGGCTCAGCGCAAGAGCCGGGTCGGGGTGGCTGAGGGAGAGCGCGGCGACATCGGGCCCGAGTCGGTCCCGCTCGATGAGCGGCAGGGTGGCGATTGCATCGGGACGGGCCGACGTGTCTGCCATGGCTCCGGCAGCGGACAGCAGGGCGAGGACCCGCCGCGCTTCCTCCGCGGGGACGCCGCGCTTGGCGGCTGCCTGGACAAGGTCGTCGAGCTCGTGGGTGCCATCGAGCCGGTCCAGTAGCTCAGCGACGGCTGGGCCGATGCCACCGACCACGACCGCGTGGGCGGTCTCGAGCCCGAACTGGACGGTCTGCTCGTCGCGCCAGAACCGGCGCAGACCGGGATGCACGGCGGGTCGCATGACTCTCCTCGACGCGGGGGGTGTCGCGCGAGCGTGTCAGCAGCAGCGCAGTGATCGTGCGGACGGTCCACATGGCAGCGTTGCCAAGCAGCCTGCGGGGCGGTGCCAGGTGCCGGCACCGCCCCGCAGGACGACGGCTACGCCTTGCCGAGGATGCGGTTCATTTTCGTGCCGCACACCGGGCAAAGACCCTGTGCCATTCGACGCCCGGACTCACTCACCCGGACTTCGCCGTCGAACGTCCGCTTCTCCTTGCACTTCACGCAGTAGCCCTCATAGGACTCGGCCATGCGGATCCTCCTTCGGTCTCCTCCGCAGCATGCGGGCTCAACCGGGGGCCACATTACCGGTCGGAGGGTCTCGGACCGTGGAGGAGGGGCCGCGACATACGCTCAACTTTCGATCATTCGCCCAGCGCAGGAGGTTCCGTGACCGAGCGTGCGCCGCTGTCGGTGGACCGTCGGGACGACGGCGTAGTGCTGCTTACCCTCGCGCTGGCCGAGCGACGAAACGCCATGACCGCCGAACTCACCTCCGCTTGGGTGGGCGCCGTGGCGGGGCTGGCGGGCGACCCCGGGGTGCGCTGCGTCGTCGTGACCGGCGAGGGCAGCGCGTTCTGCGCGGGCGGCGACCTGTCCTGGATCGCCGAGTCGCCAGAGCTCACGGTCTCCGACCTGCGGGACCGGATGCTCACCTTCTACCGGTCCTGGCTGGCAATCCGCGAGCTCGAGGTGCCGGTGGTCGCCGCGGTCAACGGGCCGGCCGTCGGCGCCGGCCTCTGCCTTGCCCTCGCGTGCGACCTGCGCTACGCAGCCCGGGAGCGGGCGGTCTTCTCCGCGCCCTTCACCCAGCTGGGCATGCACGCGGGGATGGCGGCGACCTGGCTGCTTCCGGAGGCCGTTGGGGTGACCCGAGCCCGCGAGTTGCTGTTCACCGGACGCCGGGTCGGTGCTGACGAGGCGCTGTCGATCGGGCTGGTGCACGGCGTCGTGGACGACGACGCGCTGCTCGCCGAGACCTTGGCGATAGCTGCTCGGATCGCCGCTGCCGGTCCGTTGGCGACCCGGCTGACCAAGGCTGCCCTGGCCAGCGGCGCCCATCGGTCCTTCGACGAGGCGCTGGCGTGGGAGGCGCTCGCCCAGCCCGTGACGATGGCGACCGCTGACCTGCGGGAAGGGCTCGCAGCCCAGCGGGAGAAGCGGCGGGCTGTCTTCACCGGTCGGTAGCGATCCTGGGCCACGGCGGATGCACCGGGACGCTACGAAGCCCCCGGACCGGCTGACCATTCGCCTTCCCCTTGCGAACGGTCACCCTGCACCGGGGGCTTCGACGCTTGTCGACGCTAGGACCGGCCGATGGGCGAGTCAACGCTGGGCCGCGATGCCCTGTGGACGAACCTGGGGACGTGGTGGGGATGACCCGCTGCGTAATTGTGGATAACCCGGGACGCCACTGTGGATGACCGGCCGGTACGGCCGTCGAAAGCCCTGTGACCTGCGCCGTCTTGGTCCACGGGCTGTGGACGGAAGAAAGTCGGCCACCGTGGCCGGGTGGGCACCAGGAGCGGGCCGTCGGGGCGGTGTTTAGGTTGTCGACATGCAGGAACCCGAAGTGACCGTCGTCCGCAGCCGGCGGCGCACCCGAACCGTGTCCGCCTACCGGGAAGGCGGCCGGCTGATCGTCCTCGTCCCGGCCCGGCTCAGCGCCGCCGAGGAGGCCCATTGGGTGGCGCGGATGACCGAGCGGCTCGCCGCACGGGACCGCCGCGAGCGACCAGGCGAGGGGGAACTCGCCGAACGCGCCGAGCGGCTGTCCCGCCGCTACCTCGACAGCCGTGCGCGGCCAGCCTCGGTGCGATGGGTGAACAACCAGCAGGGCCGCTGGGGCTCCTGCACCCCGGTCGACCGGACGATCCGGCTGTCCCGACGCTTGCTCGGAATGCCGAGCTGGGTCATCGACTACGTCCTGCTCCACGAGCTCGCCCACCTCCTCGAAGTCGGCCACGACCCTGCGTTCTGGGCGCTCCTGGACGGCTTCCCGCGGCTCGAACGGGCCCGCGGGTACCTCGAGGGCGTGGCCGCCACGTCCGGACTGGACCTCTCTGACGGGTAGGTGCCGGCACGGGCGCTCGCCCAAGATCGGTAAGCGGTGAGTGGGCGATCGTGCAAGATCTCCACGCACCGAGTGGGCGGTTTGCCCCGGGAAAACCGCCCACTCGGCGTGACGGCGGGCCTAGCTGTGGGGTCAGCGGTTCCCCTGGGGCTGTTGGGGTGCATGGGGCTGGCCTGGGGCGCGGCTGGGCCCCAGGCGCGGGCGCGGGCGCGGGGGAGCGCTAGCCGTCCCCCGGTGGTTCCTCGTCGGTGAGGGCGGACAGGTCCAGCGCTGACGGACCCCCCGCGCCGCCGGCCCGGTCGGCGAATCGGGTCGGGTCGTCGAGGTCCTCCGGCCCCGGCAGCAGGTCGGGATGCCCCCAGATCGCGTCCCGGCCGTCGACCCCCCGCGCGGCCGCCAGGGACGCCCATAAGAGCGCCGCATCGCGGAGGCGGCGCGGTCGCAGCTCCAACCCGACCAGCGTGGCGAAGGTCTGTTCGGCCGGGCCGCCGGCGGCGCGCCGCCGGCGCACGCTCTCCCGCAACGCCGCCGCCGCCGGCAGGTGTTCTCCGGCAGCGGCACCGACCACCTCGTCCACCCAGCCTTCGACGAGGGCAAGGGCGGTCTCCAACCGCCGCAGCGCCGCCTGCTGGCTCGGGGTCGCCTGCGGCTCGAACAAACCGCCCCCTAGTACGCGCTGGACGGCCTCCGGGTCGGAAGGGTCGACCTCGCGCATCGCCTCCTCGAGGGCCGAGGTGTCGATGGTGATCTCCCGGGCGTAGCGCTCGACGGTGTCGAAAAGGTGGGCGCGCAGCCACGGCACGTGCTGGAACAGCCGGTGGTGGGCAGCCTCCCGCAGGGCGAGGAAGATTCGGACCTCCTCCTCGGGGATGCCGAGGCCGGACCCGAAACCGGCGACGTTGACCGGGACGAGCGCGGCCCGGCCGGCGGGGCCGAGCGGCAGCCCGATGTCCGTCGCGCTCAGGACCTCGTTCGCGAGCTGGCCGAGGGCCTGCCCGACCTGCGCGCCGAACATCACCCCGCCGACCTGGCGCATCACGCCGAGCAGCGGGCCGGCCATCGCCTGCATCTCCTCGGGGAGTGCCCCGCCCATGGCCTCGACCACGCGGGATGCGACCGGGTCGACGAGCGTCGTCCAGGCCGGGAGGGTCGCCTCGACCCACCGGCGGCGGCTCCATGCCTCGGACGCGGTCACCCCCGACGGCAGCGTCGTCACCGGGTCGAGCCAGTGGTCGGCGAGTTCGACCGCGGCGGCGACCCGCTCGGTGTCGCCGGCTGTGGTGCCCGGATCGGAAGCTCCGGCCGCCTGGAGCGCGGATTCCCGCGCGAGCTGCCAATTCACCGGGCCGGTCGTGCTGGAGAGGAGGTCGCCGAGGCGGTGCAGCGCGGCCCCGAGGTCGGGCGCCGAACCGCCGAAGAGTGCGGCGAACGGGTTGTCCTCCGGCGGGCCCGCCCCGGCGCCGCCTTCGACCTCGCTCACCTGCGCACCCTCGACCGCATTCCCCCACGGTAGCCGCGAAGATATGGGGGTGCAGAGCCGAGGCGTGGTGGCCGTGACCGGCGCCGCCGCGGGGCTCGGCGCGCAGCTGGTCGAGCGGCTCGCGGAGCGGCCCGACGCGGGCCGGGTCGTGGGCCTGGACACCGTCCGCGGGCACCTCCCGCAGGTCACCTGGCGGATCGCCGACGTTCAGGATCCGTCGCTGGTGCGCAAGCTCGCCGGCATCGAGGCGCTCGCCCACCTCGCGCTGGACATGTCGCCGGACACCCCCGCCGCGCAGCGCCGGGAGCGCAACGTGCGCGGCGTGGAAACTGTGCTCACGGCGGCGCACGCGGCGGGGGTTCGCCGAGTCGTTCTCTTAACGAGCGCCACGGTCTACGGGGCCCTGCCCGACAATCCGGTCCCGCTGACCGAGGCCTCCCCGTTGCGGGCCACTTCCGACCGGGGTCTGGTGGGGGACTGGCTCGCGATCGAGCGGCTGGCCCGGCGGGCCCGGCGCACCGACCGCGGGATGGTGACCACGGTGGTCAGACCCGCCGCGCTGGTCGGACCGGGCGTGGACACGGCCTTCACCCGGCAGTTCGCCGCCCCCCGACTGCTGATGGTCAAGGGCAGCCGACCGCTCTGGCAGTTCTGTCATGTCGACGACCTGGTCGAGGCGCTGATTCTCGCCACGCTCGGTGCGGTGACCGGCGACGTGACCGTCGGCTGCGACGGCTGGCTCGAGCAGGGCGACGTCGAACGGATCAGCGGCCTGCGTCGGATCGTGCTTCCGGCGGCCGTCGCGCTGGCGGCCGCGGAACGGCTGCACCGGCTGGGGGTGACCCCGGCGCCGGCCAGCGAGCTCGGCTTCCTCACCCATCCCTGGGTCGTCTCCTGCGACCGGCTGCGGGCCGCCGGCTGGACCCCGGCCCACGACAACGAGTCCGCGCTGACCGACCAGCTGGCCGGGATGGAGGCGGCCGGCGGCCGGCGGATCGACAAACGGGAAGCCGCGCGGGCGGCCGCCGGGGCGACCGTGGCACTTGCCGGCGCCGTGGCGATGGCCCGGGCCCGGGCTGCCCGCCGGCGCCGGCACACTTGATCGACTGGGCAGCCCCGCAACCGCGACGTACAGTGAAAAGACCGCAGGGATTCCCAACAAACGCGAGGCGAATCGATGTCCGGCGTGGCGTTGCCCGGCCAGGGGATCGCCGTGCTCGCGTGGACTCTGACGCTGCCCGTTGTGTTCGTCGCGCTGGCTCTCCTCTTCGTGTGGTGGCGGGGCCGGCCCCGCCGGCCGGCGAAGGCGGTCGACTCGGTGGCCGAATACCAGCGGTTCCGTCAGGCCCTGGAGACCGCGGAACGCCGCGAGGTCAACTGACCGGTCAGAACCAGACGCAGGCGATGTAGTGGGAGTTGCCCTGCGGGTCGGTGTTGCCGAGGCAGACGTACTGCTGGCCCGGACCGATGTGGGTGACCCCGGTGCCGGGAGCCGGCTGCGTGGTGTCGGCGAAGGCGAACCCGCCGCCGAGGCCGACGAGGCTGGTGAGGGTCGCGAGGATTACGAGGCGGCGCTTCATCGGTGGGCTCCTGACTGGGTCGAGCAGCGGGCGACGGGGGTGTTCACCCAGGTTTTGCCGCAGACGTCGCCCTTGTCCGCGAGCCAGTACTGGCCGACGACGGGCAGCGGCGGCCCGACGGTGATCTTGACCGCGGGGTGCGGGGTGCCACAGTTGAGCCCGGCCACGGTTCCGTTGACCCGGCCGCAGGTGGGTACCCGGTCGAGCGGCCCGGAGGGGCGGGAGAGCGGGGTCGTTGAGGAGAAGGAGACAGTGTCCGCGCGGGTGGGCTGAGTTCTCGAGGCGCCCGGTTGGGTGTTCGTGCGGTCGGTCGGGGCGAGGCGCATCTGCGTGGGGCTCACCGCGAGCGCCGCGTGCGCGGATCCACCGGGGTGCCCCGGGATCAACATGACCCCGCCGAGGGTGAGGCCGGCGAGGGCGAGCGGCAGCGGACCGGCGACGGCCCGGGCGACCCGGCGGAGGCGCCCCACCGCGTGGAGCCCGGTCCGCCACGGGGCGAGGACCGCGGCCAGGCCGCCGACCGGGAGCGTGCCGCCGCGGGCGGCGTACTCCCGGCGAAGCGCCTGCCGGCCCCGATGCAGCAGGGAGCGGACGGTTGGCTCGGTGATGGCGAAACGCTCGGCGATCTCGTCGTAGGACAGGCCTTCGACCTCACGCGCCCACAGCACGGACGCCTGCCGGGAGGGCATCGCCTCCAGGGCGTCGAGGGCGGCCCGCGCTTCGTGACGGGCGACGACGATGTCGGCGGTGTCGCGGCCGACTCGGGCGGTGGCCGGCAGCTCGGCGACCGGGGTCGAGCGGCCCCGGACCCGCAGGCGGTCGATGACCAACCGGCCGGTGACGACGGTGACCCAGGCGTTGAGGTCGTCCTCCGTGGCGAAGCCCGGCTCGTGCTGGCAGGCGCGGAGCAGCGCCTCCTGGACGCATTCTTCGGCTTCGTGGCTGTTCTGGAGCCGGCGCCGGGCGTAGCGCAGCAGCCGCGGCTGGGCGCGCCGCAGCACGGTTTCGAGGTCGTCACCGGGAACCGAGGGGACCGCCACGAGCGGGGGCCGGTTGGGCGACTCGGCTGGCAGGGGGGCCAGGTCTGGTGCGCTCGTCATGCGACCTCTCCCGACGGGGGAGCTGGGACCGCCCGCCACCGTCTCAACGGTAGAGCAGGTCGAACGTTTCGGTCACCCGGCCCGGGTCCGAATTGTTCCGCATCCCGGATCGCCGGCCCGCCGGCTCAATTCGACGTCCCGGGCTGCCGATCCTTGTTGCGATGAGCACGTCGCCGAACCCCGACGCGAGGCAGGCCGCAATGGAGCACGTCGTCTTCTTCCCCAGCCCCGAGGGCGTCCCCGCTTTCCGACGCTTCGGCAGCGTCGACGACGCGGTGCTGTTCGTCGAGACGCTGCGCAACGTCGATGGCGTCAGTGACTTCTCGGTGCATTCGCTCACGCCGGTGCCGCTGACCGTCCGCCAGTATTTCCGGGTGGAGGTCCCCAGCGAGACGGACCCCGCGCCGGCCGCGGCTGTGGTCGCGGGGCCGCCCGTGGTCGACGTGCCGGTTCAGGAGTCTCCGGTTCAGGAGTCTGCGGTTCAGGGGTCTGCGGTTCAGGAGTCTCCGGCCGAAGCGGTGCGGCCCGAGCCGGCGGCCGCGGCGCAGCCGGTCGCCGAACCGGCGGCAGAGCCTGCCGTCGACCCGGTTGTTTCCTTCCCGGCGCCGGATTTCCCGGATGTGCCTGTTGCCGCGGAGACGATCCTCGCCGGGGCGCACGGTCACCACTCCGGCGCGGCGGATGGTGACTCCTCGGCGAACGGCAAGCGCGGGCTCGGCTTCTTCAACCGCTGACCCATCCTCCGCGCTGCCGCTCATCGACCGGCGGGCAAGTACGCTGCGCGGATGCCCCGCCGGACCCAAGCGCTGCTCGTCTCCGTCGTGGCCGCGGTGGCGCTGTTCGTCGTCGCCTGGCAGTTGCCGGTGCCGTACGTGGCGCTCAGCCCCGGTCCGACCTTCGACACCCTCGGCGTGCAGCCGGGCAGCCAGACGCCGCTCATCCGGATCCAGGGGCGCCCCACCTATCCGACCCGCGGTCACCTCATCCTGCTGACCGTCGGAGTGAACGGGGGTCCCGGGGACGAACTGAACCTGTTCCGGGCGATCGCCGGTTGGTTCAACACCAAGGATCTGGTCCTGCCTGAACAATTCGTGTTCCCGGCCGGGCAGACGCCCCAGCAGGCGACCCATCAGCAGAGCCAGGAGATGAGCCAGTCCCAGCAGGACGCCATGACCGCGGCGCTCTACCAGCTGCACGTGCCCGGGACGGTGTCGATCGAGACGGTGGACCCGGCCCAGTCCGCGTCCGCGGTGCTCCAGCCGGGCGACGAGATAGTCACGGTCGACAATCAGCCGATCCATTCGATCGGCGACCTGCTCGACGTGGCCAAGGGTCTCCGGGTGAACCGTTTGGTCGACATGGTCGTCCGACGGGACGGCCGGATCGTGCGGGTCGGCGTGAACCCGACGACCGAAAGCGACACCGCCGACTACCTGCCGATGCTCGGCTTCACCCCGGCCGAGACCCCCCTGCCTCCACTCAAGATCACGATCGATCTCACCAACGTCGGCGGACCGAGCGCGGGCACGATGTTCGCCCTCGGGATCATCGACAAGCTCACCCCCGGCGGGATCAACGGCGGCCTGACGATCGCCGGGACCGGGGCCATCGGGTACAAGGGCGACGTCCTCGAGATCGGCGGGATCAAGCAAAAGGTTTTCGCGGCGCTGGCTGCCGGCGCCACCGTGTTCCTCGCGCCGACGGGCGAGTGCCCGGACGCCGCGTCGGTCGCCCCGCCGGGACTGCGGGTGATCCCGGTGGCGACGCTGTCCGCGGCGCTCGCCGACCTGGCCAGCCTGGCCCGCGGCGGCCCGGTGCCGCACTGCTGAGTCCGGCGCGCCCCGGCTGCTAACCGGGCGGTTCGGGCGAACCGCTCCCGTACCCTCGCGGTCATGGAGCCGGCTGTCCCGTTCGCGCTCCTCGGCGTGGTCCAGCTGCTCGCCCTGGCTGGTTGGCTGGGGCTGGCGGCGGCCGCCCTGTTCCCCCGGCTATGGCGGCCCGCGACCCCGGTGTTCGTTGCCGGTGCGCTGATGCTCGCGGTCGCGGAAGGTTTCACTGTCGCGGACTTCGGCGCGGCATCGTCCCGGCTCATCCCGGTGCTCCGGGCGGTGGGTTTCGCCCTGCTCGCGCTCGGCCTCGCGGCCGGGGTGCCGCAGCCGCGGACCCTGCGGGCCGCCCCGTCGGTTGCGCCCGCCGGTGTTCTCGGTGTCGTGGCGCCGCTCGGGGCACAGGTCGCAGCGGCGGTCGCGTCCGGGATCGCCGGGATGGTCGCGGCAGCGGCGGCGCTGCGCGGTGGGACCTCGCGGGGGGAGCGGCGCGACCCGCAGCTCGGCTGGTTGCTTGCGGGCGCGTTGGGGCTGGCCGCCGCGGCGGCCCTGGTCGGGGCGGGTGCCCGTACCTCCTCGACGATGGCCACGCTCGAGCTGGCGCTGCGGGCGGCCTCGTCGCTCATGGTTTTCGCGGCCTGCGGATGGTTGGCCCGCGGCAGCGTGCTGGCCAAGGTCGTGGTCGCGATCCTGGTCGGCGTAGTCGTCATGGCGGCCGGCGCGGTCGGAGTGGTCGGGACGAGCGTCGCGGATGCGGTGACCGGCCAGCAGGCGGCGGCGTCGCTGAAGGCGGCGGTCGGCGAGCGACTGGCGATCCAGGCGACGGCCGGTCAGGCGTTGGACCAGGCCGGCTTGGTCAACATCTGCGTCCAGAAGGCATCGGCCTCCGGGTGCGGGGCGTTATTGCAGACGCTTGCCGTTCAGCCGGCGTATTTCGCCGCGGTGATCGATCGCAGGCACGCGGCCCAGCTGATCGTCGACGTGCACGACCGGGTCGGCCCGGCGGGCACTTTGGCGTTGCGGGTGCTGGCCGCCGAGCCGGCGGTCACCCAGGCTCTGCTGCCAACGGGGGTATGCGCGACCGCGGTGGCCCTGCTGCCAACCGAGCCCCCCGCGCTCACCGCGATCGGCATCACTCCCGGCCCCAACGGGTGCACCCCGTCGAAGGCCGGCGGCGTCTACGCGGGCGTCTACGCCATCCGGTTCACCGACGCCGACGCGGCGACGATCCGCAGCCAGATCGCGTACGACGTGACTTTTCTGGCGGACGGGCAGGTTCTCGCCACCGATCTCCCGGGGGATCAGCGGCCGGCAATTCTCGCGGCGGCCGCGACCTTGGGGTCCCACGCCCTCCCGGCCGGCGGGGTGACGGTCCTCGGGCAGGGCTCCGCGCCGACGGTGTCCTTCGTCCCGCTTCTCGACGGCGGCCCGGACGACACGCAGGTGGGCGTGCTCGCCGTCTCCCAGCCGGCGGCGCAGCTGATCGCCCCCGAGCGCAGCGTGCTGCGCCGGCTGTTCCTCACTTCGGTCCTCGTGCTGCTGGCGGCCGCCGCCTTCGCCTTCCTGCTCGGCCGCCGGGTGGTGGACCCGGTTCGCAAGCTCACGCTGGCCGCTCGACAGGTTCGCCGAGGGGACCTCGAGGTGACTTCCGGCGTCGCCGGCCGGGACGAGGTGGGCGCGCTGTCCCGAGCTTTCGACGCGATGACCGCGTCCCTGCGCGGGATGACGGCCGACCTTCGTTCCGCGGCCGCGGCCGAGGCGGCGCTGCGACTTCGTCTCCAGACCGTGCTCGACTCGATGGCCGACGGGCTCGTGACCGCGGACAGCGCGGGCCGGGTGAGTAGCCTCAACCCAGCCGCCGCTGCGCTCCTGGACTCCGAGCCGGCGCAGGTACTCGACCGGCCGCTCCTCGAGGTGGTGGATGTGCGCGACGCTGCTGGTGCCCCGCTGCTCCAGGCGGGCGCTGACTCGCTGGAAGCCGATGGTGCACTGCACCGGGCGGACGGCCGCCCGGTGCCGGTCCGGGTGGCGGTGACCCCGCTCGTGGGCGCCGTCGGGGAGCAGCCGGGTGTCCTCGTCGTCCTGCGGGACACGACTCGCGACCGGGAGGTCGAGCGGATGAAGACCGAGTTCCTCGCGAACGTCAGCCATGAGCTGCGGACGCCGCTCACGCCGATCCGCGGGTACTCCGAGCTGCTCGCCCGGCGCAAGGGTCTCGCGGCCAAGGAGACTGCCGAGTTCCTCGGCGTCATCCACTCCTCCAGCCTGCGTATGCAGCGGGTCGTCGACCTGCTCGTCGACGTCGCCGCGTTGGAGGCCGGCCGGATCGAACCGGTTCGGCGCCCGGTTCGGGTGGGCGCCTTCGCCGACGAGTGCCTGGCCCGCTGGCGGGCCCGGTGGCCGGAGCGCGCCGCGGATTTCCGCCGGCGGATCGCCGCCGGGCTTCCCGAGGTGGACATCGACCCCGGATGGATCGGGAAGGCCCTGGACGAGCTCGCCGACAACGCGGTGAAGTACACGCCGGATCGCACGCCGATCACCATCGTGGCCGCGGACGCCGGGGGACGGCGGGTGCACATCGGCGTCCGGGACGCCGGTCCCGGGATCGCGCTGGACACGCTTCCCGGGCTGTTCGCCGACTTCTCCCAGGCCGACGCGTCGGAGACCCGGCGGGTGGGTGGACTGGGTCTCGGCCTGTCTTTCGTTCGCAGGTTGGCGGAGGGCTTCGGGCTTGGCTACACCGCGAGCAGCGAGCCCGGCCGCGGCTCCGAGTTCGCCCTCGAACTGCCCACGGTCCGGCCGGCGTCGCGTGGGCGGCACCGGGCTCCCCCCCGTCGCCGCGCGGTGGGCACGCGGGGCACCAGGTGAGCGCCGCAACGGTCCAGTTCCCCCGGCCGCAGCTGTCCCGGCGCGCTCGGATCATCCTGCTCTCGCTGCTCGGCGTTGCGGTCCTCGTCGGGCTGTTCGTCGTCTTCACCGGGCTGTTCACCGACTGGCTGTGGTTCCGGTCCGTGGGGTACACGTCGGTGTTCGCGACGCGGCTGCGGGCCGAGTTGCTGCTCTTCCTCGTCGTCGGGATCGTCACCGCGGCCGCGGTCGCCGCGAACATCGTCATCGCCTACCGGTTGCGACCGAGGATGTATCCCGACTCCCCGGAGCAGGTCCAACTGGATCGCTACCGGCAGGGGCTCCACCCGTTCCGGTACGTCCTGCTCGGGCTGGCCAGCGTGATCATTCTCGTAGCGACCGGGTCCGGGGCCTCCGCCCGCTGGCAGACTTGGCTGCTCTGGCGACACGGCGTGCACTTCGGGGTCATCGACCCGCAGTTCCATCGCGACGTGTCCTACTTCGCGTTCACCTATCCGTTCCAGCGATTCGTGCTCGGCTCCCTCTTCACCATCGTCGTGCTGAGCATCCTCGCCGCCGCGGCGATGCACTACATCTACGGATCGCTTCGGCTCCAGACCCGTGGAGAGAAGGTCAGCGCGGCCGCGCGGGCCCACCTTTCGGTGTTGCTCGGCATGTTCGTGGCCCTCAAGGCGATCGCGTACTACCTGGACCGTTACGGCCTGGCCTTCTCGGGGCGTGGTGTGGTCACCGGGCCGTCCTACACCGACGTGAACGCGGTGCTACCGGCGAAGACGATCCTGCTCGTGATTGCGATCATCTGCGCTCTGCTGTTCTTCGCCAACGCGCTGGTGCGGAACTGGACGCTGCCCGCGGTCGGCTTCGGGCTCATGGTGCTTTCGGCGGTGGTAATCGGCGGCCTGTATCCGCTCATCGTGCAGCAGTTCTCGGTGCGCCCGAACGAGTCGGTGAAGGAGCAGCCCTACATCGCGCGCAACATCACCGCGACCCGGGCCGCATACGGGCTGACCAATGTGGCCGAGACGCCGTACCTCGGAGTCGCGCCGGCGAGCGCGGCGTCGATCGCCGCATCGACCGGGATCGTGCCGAACATCCGCCTGCTGGACCCGAACGTGCTCCAGCCGACCTTTGAGCAACTCCAGCAGATTCGGGCGTATTACGGCTTCCCGGCCACCCTCGACATCGACCGGTACACGATCGGCGGCAGCACCTCGGCCTATGTCGTCGCGGCCCGGGAGGTCGATCAGAGCGGGTTGCAGCCCGACCAGCGAAACTGGATCAACGAGCACCTGGTCTACACCCACGGGTTCGGATTCGTCGCGGCCCCGGCCGACCACGCGAATGCCGATGGCGCACCGGCGTTCAGCGAGCGGGACATCCCGCCCTCGGGGCCGATCCCGATCAGCCAACCGCGGATCTACTTCGGCGAGCTGTCGCCGAAGTACTCGATCACCGGGACCAAACAGCAGGAGCTCGACTACTCGAGTTCCGGTGGGGCCAACCAGTACGACGTCTATCGGGGCAACGGCGGGGTTCAGATCGGGAGCTGGTTCCGGCGGCTGCTCTACGCGGTGCGGTTCGGCGACCGCAACATCCTGCTGTCCAGTTCGCTGACCAGTCAGTCCCGCATTCTCTACATTCGTGATCCGCTCCAGCGGGTTCAGGAAGTTGCCCCGTACCTGCAACTCGACAGCGATCCCTATCCGGCCGTGGTCGACGGGCGGATCGTGTGGATCGTCGATGGCTACACGACCAGCGACGGCTACCCGTATTCGCAGCGGGAAACGCTTGGCTCGATCGCCTCCGACTCCCAGTCCGCGTCGACCGACCAGGGCGGTCCGCCGCAGGACCAGGTCAACTACATCCGCAACTCGGTCAAGGCGACCGTGGATGCCTACGACGGAACGGTGCGGCTTTACACCTGGGACCCGACCGACCCGGTGCTCAAGGCGTGGATGCATGTCTTCCCCGGAACCGTGCTGCCGAAGTCCGCGATCCCGCCGGATCTCGTCCCGCACCTGCGATACCCGACCGAGATGTTCGAGGTCCAGCGCGACCTGTTCGCTCAGTACCACGTCACCAGCCCGAAGGACTTCTACACCAAGCAGGACTTCTGGGGCGTGCCGGCTGATCCGCAGAACCCGCAGGGCGGAACCCAGCCACCCGCCTACATCCTGGGCCAGCTGCCCGGGGACGCCGGTCCGGAGTTCAACATCATGTCCCCGCTGGTTTTCCGAGGCCGGGCAAACCTGGCGGCCTATTTCTACGTTTCCGGGGATCCCGCCGACTACGGGCAGTTGCGGGCGTTGGAGTTGCCGCAGACCACCCAGGTGAACGGTCCGCAACAGGTCGACGCGGCGTTCCAGGCCTTCCCACAGTTCTCCACCCAGAAGACGCTGCTCGACCAGGGTGGCTCGAGTGTGATCATGGGAAACCTGATCGCGCTGCCGATCTCCAACGGGCTGCTCTACGTAGACCCGGTCTACGTGCAGTCCGCTGGCGGCAGTTCCTACCCGCTGCTTCAGAAGGTGTTGGTTAACTACGGGAGCAACATCGGTTACGGGAACACCCTCGCCGATGCGCTGGACAGCCTGTTTGGGGCCGGTGCGGGCAGCGGGGCCGCGGGCTCCGGTTCGACCGGGGGAGCGGGGGTAACCGGAGCGGTGTCGGCCCAGCTCGTTCAGGCCTTCCAGCAGGCCGAGCAGGCGTACCAGGCCGCTCAGGCCGCCCTGGCGAAGGTCCCGCCCGACTTCGCCGGCTACGGAACCGCGGAGCAACAGCTCGGCGCGGCCCTGGCCCGGATCAACGCCCTGCTCAAACAGGAGCAGAAACCGACGACGAAGAAATAGCCGGGTTGCCGGGGCCTGGGGGGCCCCGTATAGTGGGGTTTACCGACGCGGGGTGGAGCAGCTCGGTAGCTCGCTGGGCTCATAACCCAGAGGTCGCAGGTTCAAATCCTGCCCCCGCCACCAAGTAGGTGCGTTTTCCGCGCCTCGTTGCGTATGCACAGGCCGCTGACCAGCATGTTTGGTCGGCGGCTTCTGTGTTTGTGGGGACAGTTTGTGGGGTCCTACTCAACTTCTGCGTATGCAGGGTGGGCAGGGCGCCAGGGCACGGGCGGGCCGACACGCTGCGGGTTCGCGCATCGAGGTGCGGGTGAACGAGGCGCTGCATTGGGCACGCCTTGTGCAGCGCCATGCAGCTGCACTACTCAATGCCTTCGAGAGCTCCACACTCTTCGTGGGGCTGGCGCTCAGTTGCCGAGCCGTAGGACGGTCACCGCTTCAGTTCCGCAACCTCTTCCAGCCCTCCCAGCTTGTCCGGATTGCGCACCGCATAGATCCGGGTGATGCGTCCGTCCTCGACCACCAGGCTGACCGCGGTGGCTTCGCCACCGACGTCGATTCGAAGGCTTGGCATCCCATTGAGCCAGACGGTCGTCGCTGCGAAGTCGGGGACCTTCGCGGCGCGGGCCAGGAACGCGACCACCTTCTCGGCTCCAGTGATCGGTTTGCGAGCAGCTGCTACCTGGCCGCCGCCGTCGGCGATCAACACCACGTCGGAGGCGAGCACCTCCACCAGTCCGGCCACGTCGCCAGTGGAGATGGCTGCCATCAGCTTGTCGACGGCGGCCTGCTGCTGGGCTCGGTCCACCTGCATCCGCGGCCGGCGGGCCGCCACATGGCTGCGAGCACGGTGCGCGATCTGGCGGACCGCGGCCGGGGTCTTGCCCACCACCTCGGCGATCTCGTCGTAGGGCGTCTCGAACACCTCGCGCAGCACGAACACTGCCCGCTCGGTCGGACCGAGAGTCTCGAGCACGGTGAGCATGGCGATCGAGACGTTCTCGGCGAGCTCGACGTCCTCGGCCACATCGGGGCTGGTGAGCAGCGGCTCGGGCAGCCATTCCCCGACGTAGTCCTCCCGGCGGCGGGACACCGATCGGAGCCGGTTGAGCGCCTGGCGGGTGACGATCCGAACCAGGTAGGCCCGAGCGTCACGCACCTCGGCCTGGTCCACGTCGGCCCACCGCAGCCAGGTCTCCTGGACGACGTCTTCGGCGTCGACAGCGGAGCCGAGCATCTCATAGGCGACGGTAAAGAGCAGGCTGTGGTGGGTGACGAAGGGATCGTCGATCACGCCGTCGAGACTACGGCGAGCGGCTCGAGACCACAGGCGGCCGAGAGCCCTTGTGACTCGATGCCGAACGCGGTGTTGGTGCGGGTGTACAGGTTCGCCAGCGCGATGTAGGCGGTGAGCTCGACCAGCGCGGCCGGGCCGAGCGCTTCGAGCAGCCGGGCCGACAGCTCGTCGGTCACGGTCGGCGGGGTATGGGTCATCGCCTCGGCGTACTCCATGGCGTCGCGCTCGGTCGGCGTGAAGACATCGGAGGTGCGCCACCGGGGTACCTCACGCGCCTTGGCCACGTCGAGTCCCTGGTTGCCGGCCTGGAAGTAGCCGAGGTCCAGGCAGAAGCTGCAGCCCACCAGGCTGGCCACCGCCATGTGGGCGAACGACTTCAGGCTCTCGTCGCTCCGGTTCCACTTCTGTGCCTTGCGACCGACGCTGAAGGAGAAGTTCAGCACCTTGCGGTTGTGCCACGCCACCTCGACAGGCTCGGGCACGTCGCCGAACATCTTGGTGGAAATCCGCTTGACCAGCGCGCCGTAGATGCCGGTCAGCTCTGCCTTCGGGATCCTGGTGCTGCTGGTCATGGTTCCACCTCCGGTTACTTGCTCTCGGCATCAAGACACCGGCCACGGATCGAATGTGACACCCGAGCCGGACATTCTTGCCACCGATGGCTGAAGAAGAGCTCCGGTGCCTCGACTGTGCAGGGCGTCCATCTACCCATCCTGCGCCTTGACCAACGGGCTCGGCCTGTGCGGCTCCTGCTCTGCGGTTTCGTGCATCTGGTTTGCGTCTGAAGCAAGGCCGACTGGGCGTGCCGTATGCATGTGCTCCGCTCAAACCTTTGACGGGTTGCCTCGATTCCTGCGCGCCATCGAGAACGGCACGCCGGAAGAGAAGAAGCAGCTCATCGAAGAGCTGGTCGATAACGTCGAAATCACGCCAGAACGAACAGCGAACCCCTATTTTCGCGTGCCGGACATGCGCACGCCTGGGCCGTTCGTCAGCCGTGCTTGCAACTGGACCCGGTTTCGGGTCTGCGAAGACCATGCTGCGGATGAAGCGGCCTACCCGTCGGCCGCCCTACTTGCGACTTGAACGCGTGGCCGTTGATCGATACCACGTGGCCCGATCCGTCTCCGCCGCGTAGGTGTGAAGCTCCACGGGTGCGCCCCAGTGATAACCGGGGTGTCCCCTGGGCTTCATTCAGCCCATCCGGGCCGGGCCAGGCCGGATTCGTAGGCGAAGACGACGAGTTGGCTGCGGTCACGGGCGCCGAGCTTGGTCATGGCCCGCGTCGCGTGGGTCTTGGCGGTGGAGACGCTCATGTAGAGCTTGTCGGCGATCTCCTCGTTGGACAGCCCCGCCGCGATCAGGGTCACGACCTCTCGCTCCCGGGCGGTCAGGGCGTCGGCGGCGGGGGTGCGGCGGGTGGCCCGGCTGCGCGTGGCGAACTCGGCGATCAACCGTCGGGTGATGGTGGGAGATAGGAGTGCGTCTCCAGCGGCGACCACCCGGACGGCACGGAGAAGCTCGGGCGCGTCGGTGTCTTTGACGAGGAAGCCGGCGGCGCCGGCCCGGAGGCCTTCGAACACGTACTCGTCGAGCTCGAAGGTGGTCAAGATGACCACGTGCACTGATGCCAGAGCGGGGTCGGCGGCGATCTGCTTGGTGGCTCCGATGCCGTCGAGTCCGGGCATGCGGATGTCCATGAGCATGACGTCGGGCCGGGTGCGCCGGGCCAAGCGGACGGCTTCGTCGCCGTCGGCGGCTTCGCCCACCACCTCGATGTCGTCTTCGGCGTCGAGCAGGGCCACGAAGCCGGCGCGCACGAGGGCCTGGTCATCGGCCAGTGCCACCCGGATCAACGGGTTCGTCCGTTGAGGGGAAGGCGCGCCCGCACCGAGAACCCACCACCTGGGCGGGGTCCGGCCTGCAGGGTCCCGCCGACGGCTTCGGCCCGCTCAGTCATCCCGGTGATGCCCTTGCCGGTCCCGTTGGTCTGGCCGGCACGGACGCCAGGGCCGTCGTCGTCCACCGCGACGACGATATCGGTCTGGCCATAGGTGAGGCGCACGGTCGCCCGGCCGCCACCCGAGTGGCGGGTGCTGTTGGTGAGGGACTCCTGCACGATTCGGTAGGCGGTGACGTCCACATCGGCCGGGAGCCGGCGCCGCTCACCTTCCTCGGCCACTTCGACCGCCAAGCCGGCCGCCCGGCTGTGCTCCAGTAGGGCGCCAAGCTGGGCCAGGCCAGGCGCCGGTGCACGCGGCGCCTCTTGGTCGACGTCGCGCAGCACCCCCAGCACCGAGCGCAGCTCGACGAGGGCCTGCTTGCTCACCTCGTTGATGGTGCTGAGCGCCGCCCGGGCTCGTTCGGGCTGTCGGTCCATGAGGTGCAGGGCGGTGTTGGCCTGCACGTTGATGACCGAGATGTTGTGGGCGACGATGTCGTGGAGATCCCGAGCGATGCGAAGGCGCTCCTCGCTCGCTTGGCGGAGGTCTGCCTCTTCTCGCCCCTGGGCGAGGGCCAAGGACCGTTGGCGTCGCAGCCGCACCAGCTCGGTGCCGACAAGGAGCGCGGCCAACCCGGCACCCAAGCCCAGGGCGAAGGCGGCAGAGGGGGCGTGACCCTCTCCGATCGCCGCAGGACCCCACAGCGACACCACGTAGCAGACGACTAAGAAGACGAGGGCGGCAACCCGGCGGCGCAGGTAGATCGCCGTCGCGAACGCCACGATCACCGCCAGCCACGCCGCGCCTCCACGCCTGCCGAAGTGCTGGGTCGCCTGGAACGACAGGGTGAGGGCGTAGGCCGCGACCATGACCGCGACTGGAAACCGTCGCCGAGCGGCCAGCACCAGGCCCCCGGCGACGAGGAGCACCACCTCGCCGGGAGTCACCACACCACCCTGGTGGGCGACCTGGGCAAAGACCAGCCCCACCTGGGCCGACGCGACTGCTACGGCCACGGCGCCGTCGATCAGCCACCGTCGGGCCTTTGGGCGTGCCCGAAGGGCCTCAGCCTGGGCGGATATCGCTCTCACCGTCCTCGACGGTACGCCCGGTGGGCGCCGAGCGCATCGTCACCAGGCTGATCGTGGCCTACACCGCCCGTGGTAGTCCCGCTCGCTCCCATACCACCAGGGACTACCCGTTGCTGGCTCGACGTCGGCCCCACGCTGACGGCGAATTCGTCTCCCCGCTGACGACACGGCCGAACCCTGCGCCGACCATGTCTGTAGGCAACACCCCAGACGTCCGCTGGAGGAGAAGGGACAGCCAATGGCCGTGATCGAAGTCCACGACCTCACCAAACGCTTCGGAGCGCTCACCGCCGTCGACCATCTCAGCTTCGCGGTCGACGCCGGCACGGTGGTCGGCTTCCTGGGCCCCAACGGGGCCGGCAAGACCACCACCCTGCGAATGCTCTTGGGTCTCGTGGAGCCGACCGAAGGCTCCGCGACCATCTGCGGTCGCCCCTACCAGGAGTTGCCCGACCCGCTTCACCGGGTGGGTGCGGTGCTCGAAGCCTCCAGCGCCTATCCGGGACGCACGGCCCGGAACCACCTGCGGATCCAGGCCCTGGCCGGGCAGGTGCCCTCCACCCGGGTCGACGAGGTCCTCGACCTCGTCGGTCTCACCAGCGCCGCGCGCCGGCGGGTGGGCGAGTTCTCCCTCGGGATGCGCCAGCGCCTCGGGCTCGCCACGGCGCTTTTGTGCGACCCGGAGATCCTGATCCTCGACGAGCCAGCCAACGGCCTCGACCCCGAGGGCGTCCGCTGGTTGCGAGACCTCCTCCATGGCCTGGCGGGCGAAGGGCGCACCGTGCTCGTCTCCAGCCACATCCTGGCCGAGGTCGCCCAGACCGTCGACAGCGTGGTCATCTTGAACTCTGGCCACCTCGTCGCCCAGTCCACCCTGGACGAGCTCACGACCCGGGCCCAGCACAAGGTACGTATCCGCACGCCGATGGCCGAGCGGCTCCAAAGCGCGCTTGCCGCCAAAGGAGCAACGGCAGTTCTCGTGGCGCCCGACCGGGTCGAGGTGAGCGGGGCCAGCGCCGAGCAGGTCGGCCTCCTCGCCGCCGAGCAGGCCATACCGATCTTCGAGACCACCACCGACGGAGTCGGCCTGGAGGAGGTCTTCTTCCAGCTGACCGCCGCCGCGACCGCAAAGGAGACCCCACGATGATCCGCCTGGCCCGCATCGAATGGCTCAAGCTGCGCACCGTGCGCACGGGCTTCAGCCTGCTGGCCACCTCGGCCGCGCTAACCGCCTTGTTCGCCTCCCTCGAGGCGTCGCGGGCCGGCAACGGCAAATACGGTGTCGCCCCCCTCTTCAGCGCGTCGGGGCTCGCAACGGTGACGACCGTGACCGGCTGGTCGATGATCTTCGCCGCCGTGTTGGGGGTGATCGTCGCCAGCGGCGAGTTCCGCCACTACACGGCCACGCTCACCTACCTCGCCACTCCGGACCGACGGCGGGTGCTCGTCGCCAAGGCGCTGGCCGTGGCCGGGGCAGGGGTGATCTTCGGTCTCGTCTCCGCCCTGATCGCGACCGGGGTCGGGCTCATCTTCGTGGCCGGACACGGTTACCACGTCGCCCTCGGCACCGGCACTCTCGTGGCCCACATAGCCGGCGCTGCCGTGGGTGCGGCGCTCTTCGGGGCAATAGGGGTCGGGATCGGCTCGTTGCTCCGCTCCCAGCTGGCGGGCGTGATCGGCATCTTCGTGTGGGCGCTCGTCATCGAGTCGATCATCGGCGGTCTCTTCACCTCGGTTCGCCCCTACCTGCCCTACACCGCGGCGACGACGTTGGCCGGCATCAAGCTCGGAGGGGCAGCCTTCGGTCCCGCCCACGGCCTGTCGGGCGGAAGCCCGCTCCCCTTTGCCGCAGCGGCAGCGCTGGTGCTCGGCGTCGCAGCGCTGCTCGACGTGATCACTGTCCGCACGACGCTGCGAAAGGACGTGACCTAACAGCTGCGACACCACCTGACCCACACCTCCGCCGACTTCGCCCGCACAAAGCGCTCCCAACGCGAACCACCCCATGAAAGGAGACGACCACCATGCACCATCAGATACTGCTCGCCGCCACCTTGCTGGCAACCACGGCCAGCAACACCAGGCACTTCCACATCGGCCCGTGGATCATCGTGCCGATACTCATACTTGCCGCGATCATCGCCATCCCCGTCTACATCGTGCGAGACCGCCGCAAGCGCCAAGAGCTCAAGAGCGAACGGTCGAGAACATGAACGCCCGACGAGGAGCCGCATGAGGACACGCCCGCCCCAGAACACGGGCGTGCCGGGCCTCTATCTGCGGGGCCCACGCGCCCCCGGCCGCTTCTCGCGGCGCACAGAATTCCGAACTCAGCCCACTGGCCAAGAGGCACGTAGTCGGTGCTCGGGGGATGCCGGAGCTGAAATCTGCGAGCACCGCGGCGGCGCGCAGAACTGTCGTGAAACGGTACGACAGCTGCGTCTCGATCGTGCTTCAGCGCGGCGTTCACCGATGCGAGCTACCGACGATGTCCCCGAGCACGTGCCTGTAGGACAAGGAGCTCATTCCACTGGCGCCGGACCTTCGTCGAGGTGCCAGCGCACCACACGAAAGCCGTGGCCGATCGCGGCTTTGAGCGGGGGGCGCTCGTAGCGGCCGTTGGGCGTCTTCGGCAGGCGGACGAAGCGGTCGAGGCTGGGGTTCGCAGCTCGCATCACGCCGAGGAGGGTCTCGACCAGACCGGGGTCGGTGACGATCTCGGGTCGGGCCGAGATGTCTCGGCCTCGGAGGCGGATTCGGGTGGGCTCGCCCTCTTTCAGGTTCAAGGTCCAGCGGCCGCCGCCCGGGGTGAGAAGGGCACCGTCGTGGGCGACGTAGCTCACGGGCTGGCGGTAGTGGCGTCCAGTGCGGCGACCCGTATGGAAGACAAGCATGAGCCGACTGCCGAGCGGAGTGGGAACGGGAAGGCCGAGCAGGACCCGCATGGGAACGTTCAACGTCTTCATGAGCGCCGCTTGGCGCCGCCGGTCCGCCGGTGTGGGGGGATCGCTCATACCATGACCTTGCCGCCAGCGATGTCGAGGGTGACTCCGGTGATCCACGAGGAGACGTCGGAAGCGAGGAACAAGGTTGCCGCGGCGACGTCACCGGGTTGTCCGATGCGGCCGAGGGGGAAGCTGGCGGCGAGCTGGCGGCGGTGCGCTTCGGGCATCGGGACCCGCATCTTGTCGTTCTCAATCGCTGACGGTGCGAGGCAGTTGACCCGGATCCCGTCGTTCGCGAGGAGGCCGTCGACGACGATCGCAGCTTCACCCACCGATTGCTCCTCTCTACCCGGGATGCCGAGGCACTGATGGCGTAGCTGGACTCTCGGGGGTGTATCATTTAGTCAGACAGTACGTCTGAACATAGTCCCGCATGAAGGAGCCGTCAAGACCCGGTGAGCCCCCGCCCCTACCAGCTCGGAAGACGCCAGGCGGAGATCGACGAGGGACGCCGCCGGATGATCGACGCCGCCAGGGCCCTTCTCGCCGAGACCACCAGCTATACAGCGTTCACCCTTGACGCCGTGGCCAAGCGGGCCGATGTCGCCCGTGCCACCGTCTACTACCAGTTCGGATCCAAGTCCGGCGTGCTCGAGGCGCTCTGTGACGATCTGGCCGCCTCGGGCCAGATGGGCGACCTCGCCCAGGTCTTCATCACCCCCGACCCGCTCGAGGCAGTCCACGGCTTTGTCGCCGCCTTCGCCCGGTTCTGGGCAGCCGACCGGATCGTCATGCGCCGCCTACGCGCCCTCGCCCACCTCGACCCCGACGTCGGCGACGTCATCGCCGCACGCGACGACCGGAACCGCCAAGGGCTCCGGGTCCTCCTCGGACGCCTCGCCGAGCACCCCGGAGGTCTCACCCCAAGCCGAGATCCCGAGGCGCTCGTCAGCGTGCTGCACACCCTCACTAGCTTCGAGACCTTCGACTCCCTCGCCGGGCCGGATCGCACCCCTACTGAGGTCGTGCCCGTCGTCGTCGCCCTCGTCGACGCCGCGCTCGAACAGTAGGAGCAGATGACCGGGGGAGCGCTCACCTTGGCCTTCGACGAAGAATCCGACGGTCCATGCCGACGCCGTTTGGGATTGGGTGTGGCTCTTCGGAAGGACGTCGAGGAGCACTCTCAGCGCCTGGCGTGGAGACCGCAGGGCCGCCCGGTGGTTCCGGTGGGATCGTGCAGCTCCCTCGCCGACTCAAGAGCGGAGCACGCAACGGGTTGGTCCGTTGCCCTGTGCACCCAGGAGGCTGCGACCGGCGACGGTCGGGGACACGGAACTCTCGTGCTCGACCACGTCTTGCGGCCGAGAGATCCAGACCATAAGCTACAACCCAATGGTTGTAGCTTATGGTCTGGACGCTGAATCCGCTGAGCAGCGGACCGACCGCATCTTCAACGCGCTCGCGGACCGGACTCGCCGGGACATTCTCAGGCGAGCGATGGAGGGCGAGCATTCCGTCTCGGCCCTCGCTCGCTCCTACCCGATGAGCTTTGCCGCCGTGCAAAAGCACGTCGCCGTGCTCGAACGGGCAGGACTGGTCGTGAAGCACCCACGCGGCCGGGAACAGCTCGTGCGCACCGATATCGACGCCGTCCGCACCGCACATCGCTTGCTCGACCAACTCGAGGCCGTCTGGCGTAGCCGGATCGATCGTTTTGCCGAGGTTCTCGGCGAACCCACAGAAGGAGCCGATCAATGACCGTCACGAACGTCGAGAAGGACGCTGCGAGCCTGACCATGACGATCACCGCCGACCTCGACGCCCCAGTGGCCCGCGCCTGGAAGCTGTGGGAGGACCCCCGACAGCTCGAACGGTGGTGGGGGCCTCCGATGTATCCGGCGACCTTCGTCGAGCACGACCTCGCGCCAGGCGCCACGACCACCTACTTCATGACCGGTCCCGGGGGCGACCAGCCTCGCGGCTGGTGGCGGGTGCTCGCGGCCGATGCGCCTCACCACCTCGAGTTCGAGAGCGGGTTCGCCGACGACACGGGACGCCCGAACCCGAACATGCCGACGATGATCATCCGGGCCGACCTGCACGAGCACGACGGTGGCACCCGCATGACGATCGCGACGACGTTCCCGTCGCTCGCCGCCATGGAACAGATCCTCGCCATGGGCATGGAGGAAGGCATGACTGCCGCGATCGGTCAGATCGATGACATCCTCGGGGCCGAGATTCAGCAGCAGCCGCATCAGCAGTAGTGGTAGGCGACGCCATGTCAAGGCTGCTCGGCATGGCGTCCCATGACTGACTGGATGGCTATCTTCTCAACGGCTCGTCCATCTGCTTGGAGGACGTTGGACCCTGGCGGTCCTCGGTGAGTTAGCTGACCAGGGGCGTCGCTATCACGACTTGCACGACGCCTTAGACGGGATTCCCCACCAGTCCGCGTCGTCGCCGAGCGGCCGCGCCCAAGCCGTGAACATCTCGGGCGCGAAGTTGACCGGAAGGACGTTGCTCGTCAGCGCGAGCGCGCCTGCCATCGCCGCGTAACCCCGTGGGGTCCAACCGCCATCAGCGAAACCGATATGGAGAACGGATTCCTACTAGGCAACAGAGTTGACCGTCGCGTGGTTCCCTAGAATTCGCGTGATCGAAGTTCAAGTAGCCAGAGTGCCGCAGGCAGCTACTGCGGTGGCGGCCCGACCCCGGCGGTGTGCCGGTTCGGCGACGTAGCGTGTCGCTCTGTACCAGGGCAGACTGGTCCGATGGATCAACCTGTCGACCTGGCCACAGCCTTGGCTCGTTTCGAGGAGCCTTGGTCCCCGCGCACGGTGGCCACCCTCAACGACTACGACATCCGAGTTGTCAAGACCAGGGGCGAGTTCACCCGGCACAGCCACCCGGAGACCGATGAGGTCTTCCTTGTGATGAACGGCTCGCTGACCATTCGTCTCGACGACGGGGACGTCACGCTCGGACCTGGACAGCTGTACGTCATACCGCGCGGAGTGCACCACCAGCCGGTGTCGGTCGACGGCGCGGAGGTCGTTCTCATCGAGCCGAGCACGACGGTCAATACCGGAGACACCCCGAGCGAGCTCACGGCCGAGCGCCGCCCCGGATGACGCCGATAGGTCGCGCGGCAACGAGACGGACGATCGGCCTGGCTGGCGTTCCAGGCGGGCGCGGGGGATCGACCACGCCGGGGGCCGCCGTCGCTGCCTGCAGGCGAGCTGCCTTGAGGTGGTGGTGGAGCAGCGAATAACGGTGGTCGTCGTCCAAGTCGAGGTGGTTCGCGAGGCGCAGCACTGCCCGCTGTTCGTTCAGGCTGATCGCGTACCAGTCCGAGCGCCGGTGCAGCTGCCGGAGCGGCAGCGCCGCTTGGCGCCGCCGGCACTCCGTCCAGGCCGTCTCAGGAAGCGCCGAGACCGCCAAGGCGGGTCGCCGGGCGGTGCCTGCTGGCGGGAGCGGGTCGAATGGGACCGCCGGGTGGTCGGCCGGGATTCCAAGCAGGCCGAGCGCCGCCTCCCGCAGCGCGCCCGCGTCGACGGCGCTGTGCGCCAGCACCTCGCCGACCGGTGCGCTGGCCTGCTCGAGGAGCACCACGACGAGGTGCGCCGGCCCGGTGGTCTCTTCGCGCCCAGCCGCCCACTGCGCTGCTGCACCCACGGCCTGGGAAGCCAGGTGGTCGTAGGAGACGCCGAGGCGTCGGCCCGCCGCCGTTGTGGCATCACTCTCCCCGGCGCCGGACCGGAGCCCGGCCGCCTCACGCGTCGGCGCGGTGCCGGGAGCCGACGCCCACCACGCTGCCAGCGGCTCGCTGCCCTCGATCGCGGCGACGAGCAGGTGCGCCGTCGTGACCACCCCGCCCTCCTGGGCGAGGGTGGCGGCTGCGACGAGCAGCGAGTCGTCGAAGCGGGCAAGGGGTTGGCGAGGGCGGCGACGCCTCCGTGGCACGAGGCAAGTCTCCCAGCTGTAGATCCCACCCGCTCGGCGCCTCACGCGCCGAGGATGGGAAGATCGCGCCATGTGCCAGCTCCGCCCGCCCGCCCAGTGGAGCAGCGCCGTCGAGGCCGCCGACTGGATCGCGGAGCGCATCGGGCCCTTTGGCGCAGGCGTCACGTCGGTGGTCCCTGCCGGCTTCGAGGCCTACGCCCGCATCCTGCACCCGGCCGAAGAGGCCGGGCACGGCGACCGCCTGGTGCGCTGGCGGGAGGTCGCGGCCTGGAGCGGCGTGGCGCTTTGTCCCGACGCCCAGTTCCACACGATCGCCCTGCCGCCCGAAGCTCCGGCTACCCCCGCGCCCTGGAGGGGCCAGGGGCCGAGGGAGGGCCGGCTCTACCTCCCCGATGCCGAGGTGCTCGCCGAGATCATCCGGGTGTTCACCACCACCCCTGAGACCTGCTTCTTCGGCGTCTGGGACGGCTACGGCTGGGGCGGAGTGCAGTTCAGCTCGTCTCGGGCACCCGCAGGTGCTCGTCGGCGGAGGACGCAGCCGGTGACCATTCCCGACCCGGTCCCCGACGCGGTGCGCGAG
>DATLTS010000016.1 GCA_035533475.1 Mycobacteriales bacterium
GGTGCTGCAGATCGCCCGGTCGTTCGTGCCGGGCGGGCTGGCCGGCTGGATCATCTGGCCCAAGCCGGAGCCGCTCGCCTCTCTCGAGGACACGGTGGAGGCGATCGAACGCATCGCCTCGGACGGGTCCGTGGTGACGCCGCTGGACTCCGATGACATCCGGGCCAAGCTGCGCCGCCTGCGCGGGGCCGGGATCGAGGCGCTGGCCATCTCCCTCATCAACTCCTACGCCAACGCCGACCACGAGCAGCGGATCGCGGCGATCGCGGCCCAGGAGATGCCGGGCCTCCCGCTCTCGGTGTCCTCGGCCGTGCTGCCGGAGCTGCGCGAGTATGAGCGGACCATCACCACGGTGGCCAACAGCTACGTCCACCCGCAGGTGTCCCGCTACATCGCGAACCTGGCCGGCAAGCTGGACGGCGGCGGCCTGTCGGCGGGCCTGTACATCCTGCGCAGCGACGGCGGCCTGGCGAGCGCGGCGAACGCCGCCGACAGCCCGGTCTCGCTGCTGCTGTCGGGCCCAGCGGGTGGCGTCGCCGGCGCGGTGTGGGCGGCTGAGCAGGCTGGCTTCAAGGACCTGCTCACCTTCGACATGGGCGGCACGTCCACGGACGTGGCACTGGTGCAGGACCTGGCGCCCCGGATCGGCCGGGAGACCATGGTCGGCGACCTGAAAGTACGCGCCACCTCGGTGGACGTCCGGACCGTCGGCGCGGGCGGCGGTTCCATCGCGCACGTCCCGGCGCTGACCCGGGCGTTGCGGGTCGGCCCGCAGTCAGCCGGCGCAGTCCCGGGCCCGGCCGCTTACCGCAAGGGCGGCGTGGAGCCGACCGTGACCGACGCCAACGTGGTGCTCGGTTACCTGCCGACCGAGCTGGCCGGTGGCGAGATCGTGCTGGACGCGCAGGCCGCCCACTCCGCGGTCAAGACCATCGCCGACGCGATGGAACTCGGGAGCGTGGAGGCCGCCGCCGCCGGGATCGTCGACATCGTCAACGAGAACATGTTCGGGGCGCTGCGGCTGGTGTCCATCCAGCAGGGATTTGACCCGCGCGACTTCGCGCTGGTCGCGTTCGGCGGGGCCGGCCCGCTGCACGCCAACGCGCTCGGCAGGCTCACCGGCGCGTGGCCGGTGGTCATCCCGCCGTCCCCCGGTGTGCTGTGCGCCTACGGCGACGCCACCACCATGGTCCGCGACGAGGCGGCCCGCACCTACATCCGCCGGTTCGGCGTCATCTCCGACAACGAACTGCTCGGCCTGCTCCATGAGCTCGCCGGCGCGGCAGCCGCCACCGTCGAGGCGCAGGGCGTGCCCCGTGACCAGCAGACGGTCAGCTATCACGTGGACCTGCGCTACCACGGGCAGGGATTCGAGATCACGGTGCCGGTGGCGGAAGACGCGTTCGACGGCAACGGCGGCGGGCTCACCGCGCTCGCGGCCGCGTTCGACGCCGAGCACAACCGGCTGTTCTCGTTCCTGCTCCAGGGCAACGAGCACGAACTGGTCAGCGCCCGCGCCACGGTGAGCGGCCCGCGCCCCAACGTCGGCACGGTCCACCTGCCCGAGGGCGGGACCGACCCCTCAGCGGCACTCGCCCGCACCACCCGGATCTGGGTGGACGGCGAGCACGCCGACGCCGCCGTCTACGACCGGACCGCACTGTTCGCCGGGAACGTCATCAGCGGCCCGGCCATCATCACCGAGATGGACTCCACCACCCTCGTCCTGCCCGGCCACGCCGCCACGGTGCATCCCAGCGGCAGCATCCTCATCCGTCCCACGGAGGACTGAATCCATGGCGCAGATCATCGAGCACGCCACCGGCGACGTCGCCGCCGTGGACGTCGACGTCGTCACCTTGGACATCATCGAGAACGCGCTGCGCAACGCGCGGTACGAGATGGACGAGGTGCTGTTCCGCACCGCGCTGTCACCGGGCATCCGGGAGCAGCACGACGAGTTCCCACTGATCGGGGATCCCGAGGGCAAGATGGTGGTGGGCCAGTTCGGCCTGTCGGTGCCCGCCCTGCTGGCCCGCTACTCCGGGACGATCGAGGAGGGCGACGTCCTGCTCACCTCGGACCCGTACGCGTGCGACGCGGCCATCAGCCACGCGAACGACTGGCTGGTCGTGATGCCGATCTTCCACGCCGGACGGGTGGTGGGCTGGGCGTCGATGTTCGGCCACATGTCCGACGTGGGCGGCAAGACGCCGTCGTCCATGCCCACCGACGCCAGGACCATCTTCGAGGAAGGCGTCGTCATCCCGCCGTTCAAGCTCTACCGCAAGGGCGAGCTGAACGAAGAAGCGCTGGGCATCATCCTCAACCAGGTGCGGATGCCGGAGTGGAACCGCGCGGACCTGAACGGGATCGTCGCGGCCTGCCGCACCGCCGGGCGACGGGTGCAGGAACTGTGCGAGCGGTTCGGGGTCCAGACCTACCTGTCGGCGCTGAACGCACTGCTGGACCGCAACTACCGGGCGATGAAGACGCTGCTGAGCATGATCTTCGCTGATGGCGAGACGATCTCGTTCACCGACTACATCTGCGACGACGGGGTCGGCTACGGGCCGTATGAGCTGAAGCTGTCGCTGACCCGGACCGGGGACAAGGTGGTGCTCGACTTCACCGGAAGCTCATCGCAGGCGCAGGGACCGGTGAACTACTACGTCAACGAGAACCTGGTCCGGATGTTCTTCGGGATCTACATGATCACCGTGGCGGACCCGCAGATCCTGTGGAACGACGGCTTCTACCCGCTGGTCGACGTGGTGATCCCGGACGCCAGCTACTGGAAGCCGAAGTACCCGGCCGCGCTCAACGCCCGCAACCATGGCATCGGCCGGATCTTCGACCTGTTCGGCGGGCTGCTCGGGCAGAAGAACCCGAGCCTGCTGAACGCGGCCGGATTCTCGTCCTCGCCGCACTTCATGTACTCCGGCAACTACACGCAGGCGGACCGCAAGGGCGAGTGGTTCCAGCTCTACTCGATCGGCTTCGGCGGCATCCCCGGCCGGCCGATCGGGGACGGGCCGGACGGCCACTCCTTGTGGCCGTCGTTCGTCAACATCCCGTGCGAGTACCTGGAGTCGTACTACCCGATGCGGATCGAGCGCTGGGAGACCGTCGCCGACACCGGCGGCGCCGGTTTGCACCGCGGCGGCAACGGCGTCGACGTCGCCTACCGGTTCCTCGAGCCGGGCACCATCGCGATCCACGACGACCGCTGGCTGACCTACCCGTGGGGAGTCAACGGCGGTGAGCCGGGCGCCCGTGGCCGCAAGTGGATCGAGCGGGCTGACGGCACGACCGAGGTGCTGCCCAGCAAGATCCACGATGTGCCAGTCCGTCCCGGTGACCTGCTGCACTTCGTCACCTGGGGCGGCGGCGGCTGGGGTGACCCGCTCGCCCGCGACCCGGAGCTGGTCGCCAAGGAGGTGCGGCGCGGTCTGGTCAGCGCCGAGGGTGCCAGCCGTTACGGCGTGGTCGTGACGCCGGACGGTGCCGTGGACGGCGACGCCACGCAGGCGCTGCGGGCGGACCTGGCCGCCGGACGGCCAGCCGAGTTGCCGATCTTCAACATGGGCCCCCCGCTGGCGGAGATCCTGGCGCGGTGCGAGGAGGAGACCGGGCTGCCCGCGCCCAATCCGCCTGTCGCACTGTGAACGCGCCGCCCGGGACTGGGCCGGAGGGCCTGGCCCCGGACTCGCTCGCCGCGGACTACGCAGGGGCCGGCTTCGGCCGGTCCCTGCCCTGGGGGGAACGGCCCGCGCTGATCCTGATCGACCTGCTCCGCGCCTACTTCGAGCCCGGGGCCGAGTTCTATCTGGGTTCCGACGCGTGCCTGCTCGCCGCGGCCCGGGTGCTTGCCACCGCCCGGGCGGTGGGCATCCCGGTGGTGCACACCAGGGTCGAGTACGATCCGGACGGGATCAGCGGCGGCCTGTTCGTCCGCAAGATCGCCGCGCTACGGCACCTCGTCCCCGGCGGCCCGCTGGGCGAGATCATGCCGCAGGTCGCCCCGGGCGAGCACGAGGTCGTTGTCGTCAAGCAGTACGCCAGCGCATTTCACGGCACCAGCCTTGCCGCGACGCTCACCGCGCTGCGGGTGGACACCCTGATCATCACGGGCGTGAGCACCAGCGGGTGCATCCGCGCCACCGGGGTGGACACGATCCAGCACGGCTTCGTGCCCCTGGTCATCCGCCAGGCCGTCGGGGACCGTGACCCGCGGCCGCACGAGGCCAGCCTGTTCGACCTCCAGGCCAAGTACGCCGAGGTAGTGGAGGAGGACAGCATCCACGCCTGGCTGCGCGCCCGGCCCGCTGCTGGCCCCTCGCCCAGGCCACCGTCCTAGTGCAATGGACACTGTTTCGTGTGTTAGGACAACTAGCCAGCGAGGGACGGCCGCCGATGATGCCACTTGAGGGGCTGCGGGTGATCGACGCCTCGACCATCCTGGCCGGCCCGCTGTGCTGCCAGATCCTCGGCGACTTCGGTGCGGACGTGATCAAGGTCGAGCACCCGGTGTCCGGTGACAGCATGCGCGGCCACGGCTGGCAGAAGGACGGCATCCCGCTGTGGTGGAAGGAGATCAGCCGCAACAAGCGCACGATCGGCCTCGACCTCAGCGCGGCTGAGGGCGCCGAGGCGTTCGGCCGGCTGGCCGCCACCGCCGACGTGGTAGTGGAGAACTTCCGCCCCGGCACGCTGGAGAAATGGGGCGTCGGCCCGGACCAGCTGCACGAGGTCAACCCGGGGCTGGTGCTGGTGCGCCTCACCGGGTTCGGCCAGACCGGCCCGTATGCACGCCGCCCGGGCTTCGGCACGCTGGCCGAGGCGATGAGCGGCTTCGCCCACCTCACCGGATCCGCCGAGGGCCCCCCGACGTTGCCGGCGTTCGGGCTGGCGGACAGCATCTGCGGCATCGCCGCGTCCTGCGCCGCGATGATGGCGTTGTGGCACCGGGAGGTGCACGGCGGCGGCGGCCAGGTGATCGACATCAGCATCCTGGAGCCGATCATGACGGCCGTCGGCCCCGGGCCGACGGTCTACGGCCAGCTAGGCGTGATCGAGGAGCGGCACGGCAACCGGTCGACCAACAACGCGCCGCGCAACACCTACCGCACCAGCGACGGCTCCTGGGTGGCGGTGTCGACAAGCGCGCAGCGGATCGCCGAGCGGGTGCTGCGGCTGGTCGGGCACCCAGAAGTGATCGACCAGCCCTGGTTCGCCAGCGGGCGCGGCCGGGTGCGCCACGCCGACCTGC
>DATLTS010000017.1 GCA_035533475.1 Mycobacteriales bacterium
GAAGGCCTGAACTCACGCATCCAAGCGATCCGCGTCTCAGCCCGGGGGTACCGCAATCGCGAGCACTTCAAGACCGCGATCTACTTCCACCTCGGCGGGTTGCAGCTTTACCCTCAAACCCACGGACTTCCCGGATGAGCCGTTTGTAGCAACGCGGGGCCGAAATCGCTCTGAACGATCATGGACGACGGGTGGACGTCCCTGGATCGAAAAGGCCTTCTGACCTGCGGAAACGCCGGATTGACATGATCCTGTACGGACGATGATGGACACGCTGCGAGAACCCGGCATGTTACAGGTTCGAGTCCTGTCGCGGGAGCCCGTGCTGCGGCACCCCGTGGGGGAGCCCACGGCTGCCGACGGCGATGCCGACGGCGATCGTCGCTTGCACCGCGAGGACGAACAGTGCCGGTTCTCCGCTGATGGAGATCGGGGCGGAATGCCAGGCGGTGTCGGCGCAGGCGCACGCGATCCTCGCGAAGCTCCATCCGTTCCCGGCGATCGTCACGAACGGCCGCTATGACCTGTTGGCCTACAACCGCGCCTACCAGGTGCTGACCGGGGACCTGGATGCGCTGCCGTTCGACCAGCGCAACTTGCTGTGGCTGATCTTCACCAGCAGCCGGCTGCGCTCGTGCCTGGTCGATCGGGTCGAGACGCGGGCGCGGATGGTCGCGCAGTATCGTGCGGCGATGGCCGAGCACGTCGGCGAGCCGGCCTGGAAGTGCATGGTGAAACGACTCCAGGAGGCGTCGCCGGAGTTCGCTGCCCTGTGGGGTCGACACGATGTGGCGGCCCCCGAGAACCTCACCAAGCGGTTCCTGCATCCGGAACTCGGGCTGCTGCAGTTCAACTTCACCAACCTGTGGCTGGCACCGCGAACCGGGGTGCGGATCGTGTCGTACACGCCGGTCGACGAGGCGACCCATTCGGCATTGGCGCGATTCGACGAGGTCCCGTTGGGGACCCTGACCTGACCCGGGTACCCGGACCAGGTCAGGCGGCAGCTCAGGGCTGACGGCCGAGAAAACCGGCCAGGCGGTCTGCGGCGGCCGCTGATTCCGCGACCTCGACGGGAGCTCCGAACGGCGCTTTGCCGTCGTCGCCCCGCATCGTGTCGGGGAACGACCGCTGCGCCGAGGCGAGGAGCTGCCCGGCCAACTCCGGATCGAGGTCGGTGGATTGCCCGGTCGCCTTTGCCAGATCCCAACCGTGCACGAAGGCGTCCGTCGCGGCGATGTTGACGAACACCGATCCCGGTAACTGGCCGAACGGCACGCTCATCAGGGCGTCCATCGCACCCTCGGCTCGAAACGCGGTGACGGCTCGTTGGGCACCCTGCTGGTAGCTCGCGCGGTAGTCGCCAACCGTGAAGTCGGTTGGCTGGCTACCGCGACCCGGCGAGGTCCCGGTCTCGGCCGTAACCGCGAAGAAGGTGGTGCCTCCGACCACGTGGTTGATCAGGTCGCGTACTCGCCAGGACGCGCATGGCGTCGGGTCATCGAATTGTTCAGCGTTCACCTTCGCCAGTACGGCGGCGGTGGAGGCGAACGCCCTTTCCAGACGGTCTGCGCTCACGTGCCTGCCCTTCTCGCACCCTCCCGGGATCTTCCCACCCCACCGTCCGATCCACGATGCCTGCCCCGCGGATAGGGTCCGTTCCGTGCGGCGTATCCCGGCTTGGGCAGTGGCGTCGGCGGGGGCAGCACCGGTGTTGCTCATCGGGGGCTGGACGTTGGCCGCGTCGAGGCAGCCGTCGAGCTACTCCGCGATCAGAGACACGATCAGCGCGCTGGCGGCCCGTGGCGCGACCGACCGATTGGTGATGACCGCCGCGCTCGCTGGACTAGGTGTCTGCCACGTAACCACTGCCGCCGGCCTGCGACCCGCGGGTAGGGTGGGCCGGGCCATCCTCGGCGCCGGTGGTGTCGCGACCGTGCTCGTCGCGGCCTTCCCGCAACCCGCCCACGGCGACTCGATCGCACATACCGTCGCCGCCACCGCCTCGTTCGCTGCGCTCGGCCTCTGGCCGGCCTGGGCCTGGCTCGAGGAATCTCCGGCCGGCTTGCTCAGCCGCCGTGCCTCCTACGCTGCCGCCACGGTTCTGCTTGGCTTGGTGGGATGGTTCGCGGCCGAGCTCGGCGGCGCCGAGCGGGGGCTTGCCGAGCGTGCAGCGGCCGGTGCCCAGGCGCTCTGGCCGCTGGCGGTCGTCATCTCCTGCCGTTGGCCCGGCCGGGGCTCCTTGGCGCGCGGTTAGCGCTGCTGGTCCAGCCGCGAGAGGAACTCGGCATCGTCGCGTGGCGCGATGAACAGGCCCTCCGCTTCCGACAGGAGGACCGATCCGTCGCGGCACTCGCCGCGCACGTAGCGCTTGCGACCCTCCACCCGCTCGACCCAGGCCTTGAGGTCGAGCCGGCGGTGCAGCGGTGTGACCCTGCGGTAGTCGACGTGCAGGTACGCGGTGAATCCGGGACTGAACTGGGCGAAGCCGAGAAGCTCGTCGAACACCGCCGCGACGTAACCACCGTGGCAATGACCGGGTGGCCCCTCGTAGGCAGCGCCGAACGTAACCTCGCCGAAGATTGGGCGTTCGCCGGTTTGTTGATCTGGAAAGTGGAACCTGACCGGCGGCGCCAGCGGATTCCGCGGGCCGCTCAGCGGGCTGTACGCCTGGAATTCCCGAGGAAGCAGTCCCGCCTCGCTGACCTCCCAGGTCCGTCCACGCTCCGGTAACTGGTCGAGCCGGTCGGCGAAGGCCCCCGCCACCTCGGCCGCTCGCCTCAACTCGTCACCCTGCGGACGGACCACGGCCAGCCGCCCGATGATTCGGCGCAGCTGATCTGCGAGCTCCTGCGATGCGCGCTCCTCATCCATCCGTCCTTCTTACCCGACCGGATCCGGCCGGGTGGCCCGGGAGCCCGCGATCACCCGACCCGGTCCCGCCGCATCCATACTCTGACCTAGTGAACCGGGTGTCGGTGGTCGGCAACAGCGGGGCCGGAAAGACCACGTTCGCCGCGGCCCTGGCCGAGCGCCTCGGCGCGCCGCACCTCGAACTCGACGCGCTCTTCCACCAGCCTGACTGGCGGGAGCTGCCGTCCGAGGATTTCCGCGCGAGGGTGGCCGCTTTCGTTGCCGCCGAACGATGGGTCGTCGATGGGAACTACTCCGTAGTCCGCGATCTGGTCTGGGGCCGCGCCGACACGGTCGTCTGGCTGGATCCGCCCCGCTGGCTGGTCATGCGCAGGATCATCCGACGCACGTTGCGCCGTGTCGTTTTGGGGACCGAGCTCTGGAACGGCAACCGCGAGCGATGGACCAATCTGCTGCGCCTCGACCCGGACAAGTCGATCATTGCCTGGTCGTGGTCACAGCACCACGCCTATCGGCGGCGTTTTGCCGCAGCTGTCGAGGATCCGGCCAATGCCGGGATCACGTTCCTTCGGGTGCGCGGTGTGCGGGGAATTGCCGGGTTGCTGAACGAGGTCGGCTTGACCTGAGGCCGCCCGGGTTTGCCCAAACCATGGACGGTGGCTAACACCGCCCTTACATGGCGCTGGTTGCTTTGCGCTGTGTCCGACGCGAACCGCAGCGCGCTCGCGCATCTGTACCGCAGGGCGGGTTTCGGCGCCCGGCCCGAGGAGCTGGCCCTGGCCGAGCGGCGAGGGTATGCCGGCACGGTGGCGTGGCTCCTCGATCGTGTTCCGACCGACCCCGGCGTCGCGGCGACGCCGGCACCCTCGTTGGCTCTCCCGGAACCGCCCGGCTCCCGGGCCGGTTCTGCGGCCCGCAAGCGGTTCCAGCTAGCCTTCGCGCGCCAGCAGCGGCAGCTCACCATGTGGTGGCTGGACCGGATGGCGTCGGTGGACAATCCGCTCACCGAGAAGCTGACCTGGTTCTGGCACACCCATTTCGCGACGTCGGTCCAGAAGGTTCGCTCGCCCGCGCTGATGCTGCGTCAAAACGAGATCTTCCGGTCGATGGGCTCCGGCGGGTTCGACGCGCTCACCCTGACCGTCGCGCGGGATCCGGCGATGCTGATCTGGCTCGACGCGGCACAAGACCGCAAAGCCCATCCCAACGAGAACTTCTCGCGTGAGCTGATGGAGTTGTTCACGTTGGGGTACGGCTCCTATTCGGAGCTGGACGTCCGCGAAGCCGCCCGCTGTTTCACCGGATGGCACTACAACCGGCGTACGGACCAGTTCGCCGAACTCCCCGCGCAGCACGACGACGGGGTCAAGTCGGTGCTGGGGTTCACTGGCCATTTCGACGGCGCGGACTTGATCGCGCGTCTGACGCACACCAACGCGTCGAAAGCCTGGGTCATCTCACGGCTGTGGAGCCGGTTCGCGATGCCGATCCCGCACTACGACCAGATGACCTCCGCACTGCTGCCCGCCTACGGGTCCGCGCTCGACATCGGCTCGCTGCTGAAGGCCATCCTGCTGCATCCGAACTTCCTGTCCCCGACGGTGCGGTCCGGACTGGTAAAGCAGCCGTTGGAGTACGTGGTCGGCACCCTACGGGCGCTGCGCTTACCGGCCGACTCGCCCGCACTGATCCCGGTACTCACCGCCCTCGGGGAGCTGCCATTCGTGCCGCCGAACGTCGGCGGCTGGCCCGAAAACGAGTCCTGGCTCAGCACCGGCTCGAGCTACGAACGGTTGCGTTTTGCCGCGACCGCCGCGGCCCGAGCCGACCTTTCGGCCGTCGCCGACGAACCGGTGGCCGGCCGGGTGGACGCAGCCGCCCAAGTCCTGTCCGTCGACGGATGGAGCCGGACCTCGGCGGCGGCCCTGCGTCGGGTCGCCGACGACCCGCAGCGGTTGATGACGCTGGCGCTGATCGCACCCGAGTACGTCCTCAACTAGGGAACTCGTGATGGTCAAGCGGGCGAGGATGTCGCGACGACAGTTCCTCACGGCATCCGGGGTGGTGGGTGCTGCCGCGCTCGCCGCCGGCGCCACCGAAGTGCCCTGGTCGTCATTGTTCGCGGCCGCCTCGCGGGCGCCACTTGCGGCCGGGTCCGGCATCCTCGTTCTGGTCACCCTGTACGGGGGGAACGACGGTCTGAGCACGGTCGTCCCGTACGCCGATCCCGCTTACCACTCGGCGCGCCCTGACCTCGCGTACAGCGAAGCTGAGGTCCTGCACCTCGACGATCAACTCGGTCTCAACCCGTCGATGACGTCGTTGGCGAACCTGTGGCGTGCCGGGAGGCTCGCTGTGGTCCGTGGCGTCTCCTATCCGTCCCCGGATCTGAGCCATTTTCGGTCCATGGCTATTTGGCAGACCGCCTCGCCCGGCACGCCCGAACCCACGGGTTGGCTCGGTCGCTGGCTGGACGCCACCGGAACGGACCCGCTGCGCGCGGTGGGGGTGGGACCGACGCTGCCACCGCTGCTCGCCGGCGCGAAGGTTGCCGGCGCGACGGTGAATCCGGGGCCGATCATCCTGCCGGGTGGCGCACTCGGGTCCGCGCTGCGCGCGGTCGAGCAGCCCTACCCCGGGGAGACCGAATTGCTCGGCCGAGCCGCGCAGACCGGAGCGGACCTGTTTACCGTGGCCGACCGGCTGGGGCCGGTGCTCGCCGCGCTGGACGGTGGGGGCCGGACCGGTGCGACGGTCACCGGCCCGATCCGCGAGAACGCGTCCGGCGAGCTCGCACGGTCGCTCGCCGCGGTCCGCGCCTGCATCGCTGCCTCCGTCCCCACCCGGGTCTACGCCGTGAGCATGGGCAACTTCGACACCCACGCGGACGAGAAAGGCACCCAATCCCAGCTCATCGGGGAGTTCGATTCAGCCATGGGGCAATTCCTCGACGGGCTGGAGAACGTCCCGCACGGCAAAGACGTGGTCGTCGTCGCGTACACCGAATTCGGTCGCCGGGTCGCGGCCAATGCGAGCCAGGGCACCGACCACGGAACGGCCAACGACGTGTTTGTCGCTGGGCCGTCCATCCGGGGCGGGTTCTACGGTGGCCAGCCAAGCCTTACCGACCTAGACCTGGGCAACCTCAAATGGTCGGTCGACTTTCGCTCGATCTACGCCACAGTTCTCGAACGGGTTCTCGGGGTGGACGCGTCCGTCTCGCTGGGCACGCAACCGTTGCCTAGGCTGTCCTTCATTTGAGCGGTAAGTCCGGTCGGACCCAACCGGCATCGGACGGCGGCACCCTGGCGATCCCGCATCCGCAGACGCATGCGTGGCAGAAGCCGGCGCGGTCGAACGCCAGGACGCGCGCCGGCCCTTCCGCGGGCACATCGACATCCGTGCGGGCGATCGCTGCGAAATGCGTCCTCCGCATTTTGCCGGTTCGGTCATCCCCGACGCCGGCCGAGATCGGCCTCCCGGACCAGCGCCGACTCGGTCCCTGATGCCGCCGAGTGTCCGTGGGAGATGCGTGCGGACTAGTTCGGTTTGGCTAGCTGGCAGGTCCGGGCGGGGGTACCCGCGGCGCGCGCGATTGGGCCGGCCGGACGGTTCCCTAGGCCGTCGGGTCGGTCAGGATGGAGTGAACCGCAGGGGGTGAGCCGTGCATCTGACACTTGGGCTGTCCGAGGTGGAGGACGCCGAACTCCGACGACTCGTATGCCTCGCGCAGATGGGTCGACTCAGCGTGCCTGCCCAAAGACGGGTGAGCGAGCTCCGGGTTCGGGATCGACGCGACCTGGTCCGAGACCCGGCGCCGGAGGAGACTGGAATCCGGTTGATTCCGCAGCCGCGGTCACGTTCGGAGGGCTGATCGTCGGATTGCCGGTCGCCCGGGCCCCTGGCGACGACCGGCTCGGGGGATACTGCTCGTATGGGCATGCTGATCCGCCGGTTCCTCCGGATCATGCGGCAACGACGCACGATGCGCCGCCGCTGAGGCTCGTTTGGTCGCCGGCCCACCTGCGGGACCGGCTGGTTCGGCAGCGAGGATCTCAGCTGCCGGCGCCCCCGCGGCCGGTTCGACCTAGATCGTCGAGGATGCGCTGGGCAGCGTTGTGGCCGGCCGCTCCGATCACCGAGCCTGCGGGATGGCACCCGGCGCCGCCGGCGTAGAGACCGTCGATCCCGGTGACGTAGGGCATTCGGTCGGCGAAGGCCACCCCGTTGTCGACGTGATGGATATGGCCGTGGGTTATGCCGAAATGGCGCTCGATGTCCGGTGGGGCGAGCGGGAATGTGTCGACTACGAGCTCTGATGTTCCGGGCGCGAACCGGTCGCAGATTCCGAGCAGATGCTCGACGTAGCCGTCGATCTCGTTCACCCAGCTCGAACCGGCCGGCTGGTAGGGAACCGATTGCACGAAAAGGGCTGCGGAATGGTGGCCACCCGGGTCCTGGAGGGACGGGTCAACCGTCGTATGGACGTACCACTCGATGGTTGGGAATTCCGGGAGCTTGCCTTGCGACACGTCGGTCCAGACCCGGCGCACGGCCGCCAGCGGACGCTCCTCGGGAAGCAGATGAATCGTGGCGCCGAGTGGGCTGCGGTCGCCGGGTCTTTGACAGCTGAATCTCGGCAATCCGGAGAGGGCCAGGTTCACCTTGAGTGTCGAACCGGGGCGGGCAAATTCCATCACCCGGCTGCGTAGTGGCGCTGGCAGCCGGACGAGTGAGTCGAGACGGAACGGGTCCACGCAGGCGAGGACGGCATCGGCGTGGACGCTGCGCCCGTCGGCGAGCGTGACACCGTCCGCTGAGCCGGCGGTTACGTCGATCCGGGCCACCGTCAAACCGGTACGGATGACGGCGCCGGCTCGGGCGGCAACATCTGCGAAGGTCTGCGTGACGGTTCCCATCCCGCCCCGGACGATCATCCAGGTGCCGTCGGCGTCGGGGAGCCGGCACATGTTGTGCACCAGAAAGTTGTGACCCGAGCCCGGTGTATCGATTCCCCCGGCGAGGCCGGAGAGACCGTCGGTCACGGCGTACATCGCGATGAGCAACTCGTCGCGGAATCCGAAGCGTTCGAGGTAGTCGAGCACCGAGCCGCAGCAAAGTTCGACGAAGATCCCGCGGAGATCTGGCCGGATGTAGCGCTCCGCGGTCTCTTCGGTCGTGAGGGGCTCGGCGAGCCATGCAGGCGCGAGATCGTGTCGCAGGGCGGCGAGTTCCGCGTTCAGCGCTTCATCCGCGACCCAGTCGGCCGCCGAGAAGAACTCCACGAACTGTGCCTTCACAGCGCCGCGATCACGTCCGAAGAGCAGCCTGCGTCCGGACAGCGTCGGCAGGAAGTAGTGCGGATCGCGACGGAGCAGAGGTAGCCGGACGTCCAGGAGCTGAAGCAGCTCAGGTGGCATCAGGCCGAGCAGATAAGCGCCGGTGGATTGGCGCAGCTGGGGGAGGGAGCGGAAGGGCGCCTCGGTGCGGGCTGCCCCTCCGACGGTGTCGGCCGCCTCGACGATCAGCACATCCAAACCGGCGCGGGCGAGGATGGCCGCGGCTACGAGCCCGTTGTGCCCGGCGCCGATCACGATCACTTCGGCACGGGCGGGCAGATCCACGGCGTCACGCTACCGGCGCCGGGCCGACCCGATGCGCCTGCGGGAACCATGGGTGTAGTTCGATTGGCCACACAGTTCAGACGGAACCGCGTCGCCCGGGGCGGTAGCTCAGCTGGTTAGAGCAGGGGACTCATAATCACGTCAATGGTGCAGGTCAGCGGGCGGGAATCGTTGCGATGCCTCACCTTTACCCGCCACGGGCCGCCACCGTCCGCCCTGGTCTGACAGCCTCGTGACCCACACCTGACCCACGTCCCGTGCACATGGCAACGCCCCTGCGGCGGGTGCCGGGGACACCACCGCAGGGGCGCGACCAGGGGAAGTACCGGGGCGCTGCCCGGTCGGGTCGTAAGAGAACGACCCCGGGCCGCCACCCGCCGTCACACCCTCAAGGAGTGTCGGCAGAAGCAGACGCTCCGCCCCCAGCCAGATGAACGGCTGGCAGTCGAACACGTTCACCGTGTCGGGTGTCTCCCGCCAGACGAGCGCCCCGATCTCCTCACCCGCCTCAAACGTCCCCGCCTGGGGGAGCGCGTTGAGGATTCCCGCCCAGTCGGCGGTCAAGATGACCGTGACCTCCGGATGCTCGACGACCACGATCGGCGCCCGCGATCATGCCCCATCCGCAGGGGAAACACACCACACAACACCGGAAACACCCCCGAAAACAGCGACAGCCCCCCACCCGGGCGCCATGATGGGCGCAACAGGTGGGGCAACGGAAAGGGTTGGGTCGTGATGGACGAGGCGATCGTCGCAGCCGCGTTTACCGAGTGGGAGCGTCGCTTCCGGGAGGAACCCGACCGCTTCTACAGCGAGGCCACGAAGCTACTCAAGGAAACCCCGGAATCCTACGGCGCCGCGTGCGCCCCGTACTTCCTGGCGATCCTGTGACGAGCATGACCTGGCCGAGGAGCTATGGGTCGACGTGGACACCGTTCGGGCCCGCCTCGATTCACTCACCGACACTGAACGCGCTGAGATCGACCGGCGCATCTGGGAAGCAGAGAGGTACATCGCATGAGCGTGGAAAGACGCGAGCGCAAGACGTTCAAGGAGATCCGGGCCGAGCAGGCGGCCGCGCGAGCCACGCGGGCTGAACACAAGGCAGCCAATGCGGCGGCGCAGGCCAGCGAGAAGGCCGCCCAAGTAGACGCAGCGAATGCGGCCTTGATCGCAGCCCGGGTGGACGGGCAATGGTGGGCGGGGGTTCCGACGGGCACGATCGGAGTGAACGTCCGCTACCTCAATGTCCGAACCCCGACCAAGTCGATGGGCATGGGAACGCTCAAGATCACTGACGAGGGACTGCAGTGGCGGGCCAATCTCGGCCCTAAGGTCGTCATGCCCTGGGCGAAGATCGAGGCTGTCGACGTCGAGGGTGAGACGACGCGACGTGTGACGGCCGCGCGTGCGATGACGTTAGGCGTGTTCGCCCTCGCCGCGAGGAAAAGCGGCCGGGACACCCACCTGACCGTGGCTACGGCCGACGCCGAGTATGGCTTCCTGTTCGAGAAGACCGCGCCCGAGGTGGTGCGCACCAAGTTGCGACCGCTTCCGAGTGCACTTGCGCAGGGGCAGGCGACGCCGGTAGATGGCGCGGCGGATGTCCCGGAACAGATCGTGGTAGAGCGTGTCTAATCGTCTGTGTGTGAGTTCGGTGCCCGACTCTGGGGCTGCCGGCAGTTGCCGGGGTCTCGGGGAGGAGCGCACGTGATGAGCACAACGACCAGCATGGACGTCGTGAACGACCAGGGCGAGGGTGACGC